>NZ_JAVJTO010000108.1:0-87535 GCF_040220235.1 Coleofasciculus sp. B1-GNL1-01 | reverse complement strand
TCGGGTTGTTGTTAAGCCAAGACATCTTAACTGAGATGGCGGTAAGGGACTACATTTCGACTTATCTCGACTTCGCTCGATACAAGTCGCTCAATGTAAATACTTTTACTCGGAGGTTTATCACCATGTTACGAGTACCAGTTTTATCAAAATCGGGTAAGCCGTTAATGCCCACCAAACCTAGCCGCGCTAGGCGTTGGTTGAGAGATGGCAAAGCCAAAGTGGTACATAACGACTTAGACTGAAGTTCCCCCCATCCCGATTGACAATAGAAGCCTAAACCCTGACTAAGTAAGCGTTTGAACCAATTAGCCCCCTTTATTCGTACCCATGTATATTTAAGATTTTCTTAAGACTTTTGGGGAAAAATCTGTGGGATAATCGTAGTCATGTACATAGAACGTGTTCCGAACCGAAATTCCCCACCCGCCGTATTACTTCGCGAGTCCTATCGCGAAGGAAAGAAAGTGCGTAAACGTACCCTAGCAAACTTGTCAAAATTGCCGGATGAGGCAGTAGACGGTTTAAAAATTCTGGCTCTTTTTTGCTCAGATAAACTTCAACACTCTCATTTAACTGTTCCCAAACTGGCAAGAAAACATCCTGATTTCCAAACTGACGCGATAACGAATAAGCTGCACAGAATGCGTCTACTGCCTGTGCCAACTCCCCTATGGCTCTGTAGGTATATCCTAAGTAATAATAGGCTATCCCTTCTTGCCACTGATGTCCTAGCTTTTTTGCCAGATTAAGGTAATCGGTAAAAGTCGCGATCGCCTCTTGCCATTGTTCCCCCTGATAATAGACAATCCCTAAGTTTCCCAGGGCTTCGCATTCCGCCACGCGATCGCCACTCGCTCTCGCTGCTGTTAACTGGTGTTGTAGAGTTATAATTACTACTTGATCAGTTGGCGTACTCATGAGGAAACTCAAACTTTTAACCCCTTTTCCAGAATCCTTGACGGATAAGATTGAGTTTGTAGTAAGGGCTTTAGCCTAAAGTCCGTTGGGTTGAGCGAAGTCGAAACCCAACCTACAATCTATTCCACCATTTTAGCTGTGCCACACCATTAAGGCGGGGCGGGTTTTGTTGCATTTGGACAAACCCGAAACGATAAAAGTCAAACCCGCCCCTACAGACGAACCATAGCGCATCTGGAACCCTCAAAACTTTTGCGAGTTTGATAGCTGGGTGGCACGAAGCCCTGAATTAAAATACGATAAAGTAAAATAAACCTTTTTCTAAGAAAACAGATGGTTAAGCGGTTTTGGCGGTGGCTAGTGCGTCTGATTCAGCCAATCTTACCACCCTGCCTTAAACGGAGAAAATATCAACGGGTGAAACTTCAACGTCTCAGTGATGCAGACTATCAGCAGCTATTTGAGCAACTGCTAACTGGAGTGAGTCAGGGATGGAAACCAGAACAAGTATCGCAACATTTGGGACATCGGATCAATGATCGCTATTTTAGAGCATGGCTGCTGGAGTATGGGAAGCAGTTGCGGCAATTGCCAGAGGCGGATCATCGGTTAGCTTGTCAGTTGCTGCAGTTGAGTCGATTGGGGTGTGGGGAATTGGGGGAAATTGCCGCAGATATTGGCAGGGATTTATTGGCGAAACCTGCGGGGAAAAGGGAGGAAGACGAGGGGAAAAGCGAAAATGCAGAAACTGATGAAGCAGAAGTATGCTTGAATCGAGGGAATCAGCAATTTGCAGATCAGAATTTTCTCAGTGCTATCACATCCTTTGAAAACGCCACTGAAATCCAGCCCGATAACTCCAAAGCTTGGTACAACAAGGGAAATGCCTTAGTGAAGTTAGGGGAAAACGAAAAAGCGCTGGTATCTTTTGACAAAGCCATCGAACTAAAACCCGATAATCACGAAGTTTGGCAAAATCGAGGTGATGCCTTGGCGAAGTTAGGGGAAAACGAAAAAGCGCTGGTATCCTTTGATAAAGCCATTGAACTAAAACCCGATAATCACAAATATTGGTACAACCGGGGAAATGGATTGGTGAAGTTAGGAGAATATGAACAGGCGATCGCGAATTATGATCAAGCCATTCAAATCAAACCCGACTTCTACCAAGCTTGGACGAATCGGGGTAATGCGCTGTCAGATTTAGGAGAAAAGGAAGAGGCGATCGCGAATTATGATCAAGCGATTCAAATCAACTCTGACTTCCACGACGCTTGGAACAACCGGGGGGTGGCGCTAGCTGAGTTAGGGAAACAGGAAGAGGCGATCGCGAATTATGATCAAGCGATTCAAATCAACTCTGACTTCCACGACGCTTGGCATAACCGGGGTGTGGCACTGTTTAGGTTAGGAGAGTATGAACAGGCGATCGCATCGTTTGATCAAGCGATTCAAATTAAACCCGATTTGCACCAAGCTTGGATAAACCGGGGAATTGTCCTTGGAAATTCCTGGAACTATAACCCCGAAGCGGCGGCGGTTGTACCGTTACAATTTCCCAATGTCTCCCCAATCGTGTCTAATCCCATTGAGACTCAATACGGTTATCAAGGGCAATTGTTATCGTATCAGCAAGGCTTAAACCATTGTCCCCAAAACACTCACCCCGAAGGTTGGGGACGATTACATCAAGCAATAGGAAATGCCCACTATCAGGAAGGAAAGTATCAGCCAAATTACCGGGACTATTGGCAGAAAGCCTTAACTGAATATCACCAAGCCTTGATTACCCTTACCCCAGATATCTATCCTGAATGGCATTTAGAGGTTCTACAAAACCTAATTCGCATCTTATGGGGTTTAAACCAAGACACAGCAGCCCAGGAATGGCAAAACCGGGGGTTAACCGTATTTCAGACTCTACTACATAAAAAATCCCCGTTCCAGAAACGCAAACTTATGGCTAAGTTCATCCGTTTTTCTCAGATGCGGGTAGATGTTTGAATCCTAGGACATCGGTCAAGAAACCCAGTTTCTCGGAATACTTGACCGACGCTAAGTAGTCGGATAAAAGAAAACGGTACTGTATTAAGTGCAAGTGAATTGCCCTCAAACCCTTACTGTTGCCTGTTGCCTAATCTCAACCGTTAACTTTAATTGTGTCCACCTACTTATAAGCTGTCATGCATTTAAATTGGGTATTAGCAGCGAGCAAGATGCAAAGCCTGCGGCATGGCTTCGCTTAACGCACTACAAGGATGGGAGCCATTCTTGACATTAAGGTTTAAATGCCGAACAGCTTAGAGACGTTATTGGTGTCATTGCCATTGAAACAGGGGCGGGTTTAGTTGCATTTGGGTGAGGTCAAAAAGGATAGTAGTAAAACCCGCCCCTACATACTACTCGGTTTAGGCAGGTTTAGTTGAATCTGGGTCAACCGAAACGATAATTGTGAAACCCACCCCTACAGACGAACCCTGATCCATTCTTTCTAGTTCGATTGCTGGAGAACCTCACTAGCTGATATGCCCTCACCCTGAGACCCAAAATACCACAGGGCGGCGGCGGCTTCTGCTTGTGTGACTGGCTTTTTCGGTTGAAAGAGAGTGGTATACCCAAAAACGCGACGGATAATCGATTGTTCACCATTCTGAAAATCTGCCAAAATTGCCCGCATTGCTTTCGGATCAATTTTGCCCGCATCTTGAAATCCCCAGGTTTGCTGCACTGCATCTAGAGAGGCTTGCGGTAACCCCTGACGAATATCTAACGGAACTTTCCATAAAACTAGATTTTCCCGTGTTAGAGGTGCATCAGGGCGGAACAGAACTTCTGTAGAATTCCCACTCAAGGGACTAGGAATTAACCCCGCTTCAGCTAATCCCTGAATGACACCAAAATCTGGGTCACTCGCTGGTACATCCTGGAACGTGGGTTGAGTAGTTTCTGAGGCTAAACGGATTTGTTTTCCGGGACTGTTGTCATAAATTCGATTATTCGTTTCAATAAGCCAACGGGCATATTGACGGCGGGTAATAATTTTGCTGGCGGCAAATTGTGTACCACTATCCTCTGATTTATTGTTAGGACTAGAAGCGTCAGGCGTGAGAACACCTAAGGCGGCTAAGTCTTCGACATACTGACGCAATCCCGACGGAACGTTATCGAAATCCGTGAAGTTTTGCTCTTTGCCAGATGTTGAATCAACGGATTCAGTATTCTCTGTTGCTGTCTCTGAAGATTCTGAAGCATCTGACGGTGCTGCTGTCTCGGTACTGCTGCGGAGGTACTGAATTTCAAACGTTGTACTGTTTGGATCAGTCTCTGTCTGGGTTGGCGTTTCTTCCGTATCGTTAATGGCAGTATCTGTAGGAATAGAAACCCTAACTTTTAAATCATTCCGGCGCACAATAAAAGAATTTATACCATCCTGATTCGGTGCAGAAATAACCTGCCAACTGCCTGATTCAAATGCTCTGCGGTAAAATGCTTGAATATCATTACTAGGGTCAGTGGATGACCAGATGGTACGTTGACCTTGGGCATCTGAACGAGTTAAGGGTTCAACGTTCTGTAATTGAGCATCGGGATAGCGGGGAATTACGGTAGGGAAATCCTCTGGTAATTGCGCCGAAGATGTTTGTTCATTCGTCTGACTCCCCAAAACTGAGGCATTATCCTCAAGTTCAGGATCTACGGCTAAGGAACGTTCTAAAGATTGACCTGTGGGACTATTGGCGCAGGCGGTCAATACACCCACGAGGCAAGCAACGAAACCCGTAAATAGAATAGGACGTTTATTTAGCAGCACAGGAAACAGAACCAATAGATGTTTCTCTTCTCACGCTAGCGCAAAACTTTATTCTTATGTTATTTGTCCTTTCGGGATTTCCCTCCCATCTCACAGTAGATTCCCCTTCTCTCCCCCCTTTTTAGATCACCCTTTTCCTTTTTTAGATCCCCTTCCCGTCCCCCTTCAGATCACCCTTCCGTTTCCCTTATAGATCCCCCTCCTGTCCCCCTTCAGATCCCCCTCCCGTCCCCCTTCAAAAGGGGGAAGCCAAAGGATGCTTCGCTTTTTTGGCACGGGGAAGCCAGATGTTGCTTCGCTTTTTGTTATTCGGGGAAGCAAAAGAATGCTTTGCCTTTTTTTCCATGGGGTAAGCCATTAGTCGGTTTTAACCGACTTAAGCTATTAGCCAAGAACTTGAGTTCTTGGCTGGTTATTACCAATGATGCAATTACAAAAATGGCAGCTAGCCTCGTGATTGGCGACGGCGTAAAGCCATACCCGCAAAGGTTAAACCAATGCCAGCAATCCCAGCCAGACCCGAAGGTTCAGGGACTGACTCAAGGTCTCCTTTTAGCGCCACACCATCATTGCCACACTCTAAGAACAAATGACTGATGAAATTACCTCCATTTCTGGGAAGCAAAGCACGGTCAAATCTAAAACCAAACGTGTGAGAGTCATTCGCTTCAAAGTGACTAAAATCGAGTCCAGCATTACTGAGTTGAGTCCCATCCAATAGATCAATATCGCCTAAAAATCTACCGGATTGAATCACATTGAGGATTGGAGTATTATTCTTCTTTGGCTTCTGGGCAATGGTGCTGCCATAGAGATAATCGTAAACATCGGCTTTGTCTGGCAAGTCAGTGCCTTGGGTATTGATTTTGTCAAACTTACTGTGGTTATAGTATTGCTTTAAACTGCCATACCCATCGTTATCTTGAGTTACGCTCATTGCCGTGACATTTTGATAAACTCCAGTACGACTGACTTGAGAATCATTAGTTTCAGCAAAGCGAATTCCAAATAGATCACCATCATTCATCGCTGTGGTAAAATTTTTTCCAGAAAAATTAAAGAACAAATCACCAAATCCAACATTGTTGTCAACCGCTCCTCTGTCTTTATTTCCTTCTAAGGGTGTGCCACCTGTTAGAGCCACAAAAATACTATCGGCTGTTTCTTTCATGGCTAATCCTTTGATGTCATACTTAGCACCACCCGAGCCATCACCGAAGGCATCAATTCCATAGTTCCAGTCGTTATGCAATTGTCCAGCGTTGGCTGGCTGACCCAGCATAGAAATTAAGCTAACTGCGACTGCCGCACTTCCGATGAATTTAGAAACTTTGTTAGTGTTCATGGCGTCAATTCTCATAGATTAGAATGTTTACACTTACAATTAAAGCGAATCTAAATAAACTTATTGTTAATTCGGCAGCTTTTTTTGTGATGTTTTATTAAAACAAATAATTTGAGGGATGCAAAAACATAAAAAATATACCAGGATTTTTTGTGTAAAAAAACAGATAATAATACGGGGTTATTTAAGATTAAAATAAACTCTGAATCCCAGTTAAACTAGCGAATGCATTTCTCCAAAGGCAGCAGGAGAGTCTCCCTGATCGCCGTTGACGGGGTTGAGGGATGCGATCGCCTAGTGAACACAAGCCGAATCAGTACCTCTATCGCTCAAAGAGCGAGAGAGCGTGTTATCTTGACTGAAAGGCAAATGTTTTGTGGCGGAAGCAAGAAAAGTGACAGCCAGCGATTCTCAGTGCCAACGTGTATGACTTTAAACGAAACGGTAAAAAAGCAGTCTGCCAAGGGAGGGACTTCAATACCTGTGGACAAACCGAATCAGTCAACAGTAGCAGAACAATCGACCCAACCTATATCGCCAAGATCCAAGTTCTGGCAACAAGTCCGGGAAAATATCCAAATTATTGCGATCGCACTCGCCCTAGCGCTGTTGATTCGAGTCTTTATTGCCGAACCGCGCTACATTCCCTCAAACTCGATGATACCGACATTGAACATCGGCGATCGCGTGGTTGTAGAAAAAATTTCTTACCACTTCAAACCCCCAGTCAGCGGAGACATCATTGTCTTTGATCCACCGCCTCAACTGCAAATGCAGGGGTTTACCAAAGACCAAGCCTTTATTAAACGGATCATTGCTACACCGGGTCAAATCGTCCAAATTCAAGATGGCAAAGTCTATATTAATGGGGAACCGCTAGACGAAGTTTACATTGCTGAACCCCCCAACTATAAAATGGCACCCGTGCGAGTTCCGGAGGGTCAGTTATTTGTCATGGGAGATAATCGCAACAACAGCAACGACTCTCACGTTTGGGGATTCTTGCCTCAACCTAATATTATTGGTCACGCTTGTTTCCGCTTCTGGCCCCCCAGCCGATTCGGTTTAGTTTGATGTCTGTAACTCCAGTTGGAAATGAGTTAGAAAATAGATGACAATCGAAATCTACGTCAGTACAGATATTGAATCTGATGGTCCCATTCCTGGACCGCACTCAATGTTGAGTATTGCCTCGGCTGCTTTCAAAGCAGACAAACAATTAATTGCAACCTTTACAACCAACCTGGAAACTTTGCCAGGAGCAAAAGGTCACCCCAAAACCATGAAATGGTGGTCACAACAACCCACCGCCTGGGAAGCCAGCCGAGTTAACCCACAACCCCCCGAACAGGTAATGCAGAACTATCACGCTTGGTTAGAAGCATTACCGGGTAAACCCATCTTTGTTGGCTATCCCGCTGCCTTTGACTTTATGTTTGTCTATTGGTATTTGATGAAGTTTGTCGGCGATAGTCCCTTTAACCATTCGGCACTCGACATCCGCTCCTATGCCATGGCATTCCTTAAACAAAACTATCGTGAGTCAGGGAAGAAAAATCTCCCCCCTGAGTGGTTGGAGGAAATGCCCCTGACCCACGTTGCTCTCGATGATGCAATACAACAGGGAAAATTATTTTGCAATCTTCTGCAAAACAACTTACAACGATAGGCAGCCGTTTCCCTTAAGAGTGGAGACCCTCAACGTAGGCTTTAATAGTCGGTAGTGCCATCATCTTTTCGTAGAAGAAATTATTGACAATCTGCATCACCTCGGCTCGTGCTGCCTCGACTTGGGGACTCAGTGGAACCCCTTCTTGCTGACGACTAATGCAGCGGGATAAACGCAGGAGATGACGGGTAATTTCTAATTCTTCTTCCCCTTCCAAAACCTTGATCACGGACAGAATCAGTTCATCCGTTTGATCGAGAATGTGATCAATATCAAACACCGCACCTTGGTCGATGGCATCTTTCACCGTTCGCACTAAGGCATGAACTTGATACAGTAAGGCGGCGGGTTCATCAAACAGTTCCCTTAGGAAGGCGGCTTCCTCATATTGTCCATTCAGGCGGAAGATGTTGTACAGTCGTTTAGCCGCTTTGCCATAGTTGGGATTATCCGGCTTAAAATATTTTTTAACTTCCTTTTCCAACTGCGTCACATAATCATCCATGACATCAGTTGAAACCTGCTTCACCAGTTTAGAAAAGATGGGGGCAGATTCAGCATCGAGGTAAATTTCTTGGAAATAGCCGTCTAGATAGCCATCTAAGGGAGTGATTGTACCATCGGGAGCTTCCCAAGTGACATCCAACATATTGCTGGCGTTAGCCAATTGACGGCGCACCGGATCGGCAATCACCCAGTCCAGCTTACACCAACCGGGATCGTCGGCGACCGAATCCCAAGTGATGGTCATAGAATTGCCTTGCAAGTCGCTAACTTCAATTTGCCCAGCGACAACATCATCAGGAGACCAGGAGATAGGTGATCCTTTGGGATAGGAATGTTCATCGCGGATCACATCTTGGGGATAGCTACCAAATTTCAGTTCAACTAATTGAAAATTATCACCTGAGCGGCTGTTGATGGCTTTCTCACGCATAATTCGGGAGAGAGTCTGGCAGGCTTCAGCCCGAGTCGGGGCGATGATATTCACTCGCTCAAAGTAGTCACAGTCCCCTGGGTGAGTTTGAACCTTAGATTGAGCCGCTGAACCTGAGAGCGCCAATGCTGTTTCGACAACACCAGGAATATCGTCAAATTCTACAATTCTGCCGATGGTGCGAAAACGCTCTAGATCTTTGGGGTCAAAATCTAACATACTAACCTTGTGACCGAAAACCCCCGTATCGTGATCAACACTAATATCACTGTCTCCTGTGGCTTCGGTGATGGACTTCATCCATCGTTCTAATTCTTGTTCATTGAGTTGAACCCCTAATCGACGGGCAGATTCAATCACCCGGTTACGCGCCTCTGCCGTTTGATCTGGTTTTGTCGTCATGTCGGATCTCCTCCAGATAAATAATTGATCAAGGATTTGATGAGTTAAGAAACATCAAGCTTGCATTATTTTGAGTCAATTTACTATAGCTTTTACCATCAAGGTTAGAACTTGCGTGAACGGCGGAAATGTTCACATCTCATTCAGAATTTTGCTGCCTTCTGTCCGCTCTGCCTTGGAGCATTTTGCTATAATAGCCTAACTCAAAAAGAAGATTATATTATTTTGTCATAGTTTCAACCAGATGTCTCACACGTTTGGCAAGCTTAGTTGCCAAAACCTTGACCTAGATTGGATTTTGAGTATTTTTGACTGAGCTATAATCTTGACAACGTGTCATTTGTCATTCGTCATTTGTCATTTGTCATTTGTCATTTGTCATTTGTCATTTGTCATTTGTCATTCGTCATTTGTCATTTGGTCAGGGCGGGTTTTGCAGCCAAGCTAAGGAAAACCATCAATATTAGTCCCTAAACCCACCCCTACACACAGATACACCATGGTACGTTTCTACATGAATGTCCCCAGCTCCCTCATCTCCCCCAGCTCCCCCTCACCACAGCACTTATTCAGCAGCCCCTATTTACATAACTGATGGAATATTAAGTTTATTTTCATCAACAAACTTAATCCCGAAAACTGTCTCGACGAAACCCTATTTTTATGGCTTAATATGAAAAAACTCTTTTTTATCGCCCTACTTCCTCCTCAAACCATTCAAGACTCGATTATGGAAATCAAGCAACATTGTGCTGATGTTTATGAGAGTAAAGCTGCCCTAAAATCTCCACCCCATATTACACTGCAATCCCCTTTTAAATGGGAAGTCGAGGCTGTACCTATTCTCGAAGAATCCCTGAAAAGTTTTGCTCAAACTCGAAAACCTATCCCCATCAGTCTCAAAGGGTTTGGGGCATTTAAACCTCGCGTTATTTACGTCAATGTTCTGAAAACACCAGAACTGATCGCGATTCAAAAGGATTTAATGGCATATCTAGAAGACTCTTTAGGTATCGTTGATGAGCGTTCTAAAAATCGCTCCTTTTCTCCTCATGTTACCGTTGCTTTTCGTGATTTGAAACGGCAGAATTTCCGCAAGGCGTGGACGGAATTTGAGAACCAACCGTTAGAATTTGAGTTTTTGGCATCCCATCTCACCTTGTTACTTCACGATGGTCGGCGATGGAATGTGAATGTAGAGTTTCCTTTTTTAACATAATCATATTATATCTTTATTACGGAATGAAAAAAGTAGAGACATTGCCAGCAACGTCCCTACTGGCGTGGCACACCTAAACAAGATGGATATTGTAGGGGCGCACCGACGTGCGCCCGAAAAACCTGTAATATCACGTCCAGTAGTATCGGACGTGTTTGATCCTGTTCGTAGTCCGGGACATCAAGCATTTTAAGGCACTAAAGTGCCTACTACATACAAACTAAGGATTCAGATAACGAGACGCCATTTGCATTGCATCAGCAATATCCACATCGCCGTCACCATCTGTATCCAGGAATGAGTTTAGCACCGGATTCGATCCTTCTGGATTTTGGTTATTTGTTCCCGTTTTGAGTAAATTCAGCACCAAGGGAACCAACATGGGTAACAGGGATTGAATGGTAGCCGCATTGAGTCCTGTCCGTTGTTCGGCTTCCTCGACTAACTGTTGGATTTGCGGTGTATTAAAGAGTAAATTGACTGCTTGATTGTTAGCACCTGTACCACTGAATTGGTTAATAAAGGATTGTGTCTCTTGTTCTCCTTCCGCTTCTCGCTTTTGTTGCAACGCGGGACGGGCATATTTGCCAACGATAGATAAAACGGATTGAATTGTGGAGGGGTCAGCCTCGGCACTTTGACTGAGGTTTTGCACGGTACTGAGGATGCCCGCTAATTGACCAGAACTGGCTTCCTGAGAGGGGTTATTAATCGCACCGAGAATTTGATTGAATAAACTCATTGTTTTTTGGGCTGTAAAGAGTGTCTCTAATGATCAGCATTATCCATTAAGTATAGTTCGTTGCTCTTGGCTCACCACACGGTAACGTGGCTTCTATTACCTGTGCTGCCAGCTCTCATTGAAACTCTCCGCCCATCGCTAAACTATAGTTATCACTCCTTTGCCATCTGCCTTCTATCCCTTCTGCCTTCTGCAACCATTATGCCCCTACCCCGCCTACTGACGCTCATTATCGGTCTCAGTATTATTCTGGGGCTAATCCTGTGGCTGATTGACTCGATTAATCGACTCTATTGGTCGTTAAATTCGCCTCTACTGGCAAATTTGCTGGTTTTATTGCTGATTGTCCTCCTGATCCTGTTAATTGCCACGTTTGTCTACTATGTCTGGACATTCAGCCGCCCCAAATCCTCTCGCCGACGTCGCCCGACGCCAAAAGTACCGCAGGAGAAAGCAGAAGCCGCTTCTGAAACGCTAAAAGCGGTGCGACAGCAGGTGCAGAACATTCAAGATGAGGTAGCCCAGCAAGCCCTGTTGAGTCGATCGCGTGAGATTGAGGCGACGTTAGCCCGTGGGGAACTGTTGGTTGTCATTTTTGGTACGGGTTCATCGGGGAAAACTTCCCTAATTAATGCTCTCATTGGGCAGATGGTGGGTCAAGTGGGCGCACCGATGGGAACTACAGATCAGGGACAAACGTATACGCTAACGTTGAAGGGAATAGAACGACAGATTTTGATTACCGATACACCAGGGATTTTAGAAGCGGGTGTGGTGGGTACCCAACGGGAACAACTGGCGCGACAGCTTGCCACGGAAGCCGATTTATTATTGTTTGTGGTGGATAATGACTTGCGACAGTCGGAGTATGATCCGTTACGTCGTCTAGCGGATATTGGGAAGCGATCGCTGTTGGTGCTGAATAAAACCGATCTCTACACAGAAACTGACAAAGAAACGATTCTAGCCCGGTTACGCCAGCAGGTACGCGGCTTTATTGCTGCATCGGATGTAGTCGCCATTGCCGCCAATCCCCAACCTGTACGATTAGACAATGGGGAAGACGTCCAACCTGACCCTGACATCATACCCTTAATCCGCCGTCTGGCGGCGGTGCTACGCGCTGAAGGGCAAGATTTGATTGCGGATAATATCTTACTCCAGTCTCAGCGTTTAGGCGAAGATGCCCGTCGTTTGATTGATCAGCAACGGCGGCGACAGGCGGAGAAAGTGGTGGAACGATTCCAGTGGATTGGCGCTGGAGTGATTGCGGTTACACCGTTACCTGTCGTCGATTTATTAGCAACGGCGGCGGTTAACGCCCAGATGGTAGTGGAAATTGGTCGAATTTATGGCTGTGATCTGAATATGGAACGGGGGAGAGAATTAGCGCTATCTCTGGGAAAAACCTTAGCCAGTTTGGGAATTGTTCAAGGGGCGATGCAACTTCTATCAAGGGCGCTACAATTTCACATCGCTACCTATTTAGTTGGCAAAGCGATTCAAGGGGTAACAGCGGCGTATTTAATCCGAATTGCTGGGAAGAGTTTTATTGAATACTTCCGTCATGACCAAGACTGGGGTGATGGGGGAATGACAGAAGTGGTGCAGCAGCAATTTCAGCTAAACCGTAAGGATGAATTTATGAAAGTATTTATTCAAGAGGCGATCGCACGAGTGGTTATGCCCATGAGAGAGGCTTCAGAGGTGAAAGATTTAAGAGATTCTCAACAGGACGACTGGGAACATTAAGTTGTCATTTGTCACAAGACAGGAAATGGGAAACAGAAAATTCATAACTTATAGCACTACGCAGACACGTTAGGACAAATTAAGAAAAATTCAAAATCGCTCAATCCCCTGATTTAGTAAGCTTTTTTCTTTACTATTGCCTATTGCCTATTGCCTATTGCCTGGCGCGTAGTGTTATACAATTCATAATTCAGCACTTGAACGCCCTGTGGTAACTGACTTACCGGGGCGGGAATCATTTCTCCGCGAAAGTCCAAAAGCTGAACCAGGAGAAGGTATGCCAGTGCCAGCAGTATGGAAATGGCTCCAGTAATAATTGCCACAATTTTTGAGCGATTCATGGATAAATGGTGACGGGTGATTAGAAATTGCTGATTAGGAAAAACGGGGAACGGAAAACAGGAAATAGAGAATAGGAAACATTGTGAGTGATACCATCTTGCGGCTAATCTAAAAGCAGAAGCCGTCGCTATTCTCGTTCAATTGTTCCACTAAATGTTTTATTCTACAGCATAAGAGTTGGTCAAGTCGAAACCTTGCTGAATGCAAATTTCTATTCCACCAACGCCCGTTGTCTTATGGTTGCCCCATCAATTCGGAGGTTATGATGGCTCAGGACTACTCCGGTCAAAATCTGCAAGGTCGCTCGTTTCGAGGCAGAACTGACTTGGCAGGTGCTAATTTTAGCCACGCTGACATCCGAGGCGCAGATTTTAGCAATGCTATCCTAACGGGGGCAAATTTTAGCTATTGCCAAGCTGGATTGCAGCAACACTGGGCAATGATTCTATTGCTGGTTGCTTTATTTCTATCTACGCTATCGGGTTTTGTTTCCGCCTTGGCGGGTGTGATCACCGGAGCGGCGCTGATTAGTCAGAACCTGATCGAAATCTTAGCGGGTGCGTTTATTTTAATCGCTTTGGGCGTTTTTGTCAGCCTGACGATCCGCCAAGGGCTGATTATGGCGTTAGGGGTTTGGGTTGTGGCAATTGTGGTGGCGGCAATGGTAGCCGTTCTGACAGGAGCTACAGCGGTAGCGGTAACTTTAGTAGCTGCCAGTGCTGGAGCCGTCGCGGCAGCTATTGCCATGGCAGTCGTGGCAGCCGGATCAGCAGCGGGTGCTGTAGCGGCTGCTAGTGCTGTAGCCGTCGTCGCAGCGGGAGCTGGTGTTGTCGCCGCTGCCGGTTCTGTGGTTGTCGTTACGGCTGGGGCATCTGTGGCAGCAGCAACTAGTGCCGCAACAGTGGCGGTGATTGTGGCGGTGGGTGTGGCTGGACTTTCTGCTTATGTAAGCTGGCGAGCCTTAATCGGGGATAAAAACTACGGCTTCATTCGTCGGGTTGCAGTTGCCTTTGCTGCGATTGGGGGAACAAATTTTCAGGGTGCCGATTTAACGGACGCGGATTTCACCCAAGCACTGCTCAAAAGCACCAATTTTAGACAAGCCAAGGTGACGCGCACTTGCTGGTTTCAAGCCAAAAAACTGGAACTGTCCCGTGTGGGAACCACCTATTTGGATCACCCCAAAATTCGACGATTAGTGGTTACGGGTGAAGGACAAGAGGAAAACTTTGATAATCTTCGCTTACCAGAGACGAATCTGCGGGGGGCTAATTTAGTCGCGGCGAGTTTCATCAATAGCGATCTCAGCCACGCCAATTTGCAGTCGGCTAACCTAAAGGGGGCGACGCTAAAAAACACCAATTTAGATAGTACCGATCTAATTGGGGCTTGTCTGGTGGGCGCTTATATTGAAGAATGGAAGATCACAAGGAAAACCAAATTTGATCGGGTGCAGCGCCAGTATATCGTTCGACGATTGGGTCTGAAAAAACGACCAAAACGCTAACGCCTATCCAGAAACGGTTCGGGAAACTTTCCCACCTTAACCAGAGATAAACGTACAATCAAACTGGGCAATGCCATCGTGTTCTGCAGATCTTTACCAAAAGCGGCGGGAAGCCCGCCTTCTTTTAGAGGGAGGGAAAACCACTTACCGCCGAGTTCAGAGTCATCGTTAATTGTGAGTTAGCCATGAACCCTGAATTGGAAATCCCCCTGATTTGGCGGGGGATGAGTTTAACCGGATCTAAGATAGATGTGCGTCACCAGGAGGTTCTATGAATAAAAGACGCGAGATTTTCGCCCCCCACAGCCGTTCAAGGCGTAGACAACGAAGACGACAAATCGCTCTAGTCGCTGGAGTCGGACTCGTCGGTCTAATTTGGGGAGGAACGCTGATAGGTGGTAAGTATACCAAGGGGCTGGGTCAATTGACTATCCGGCTGCCATTTGTGCAGCATAATTCCTTTAACCCAGAAAAACAAAGCGACACGGCGGTTTTGCGACTCGCGTCCTTACCCGCAAACCAGCGACAAGCCAAACTTGAGGCGATCGCCCAAGGAAAAAATTCCATTGATAAGTCTCGTGCGCGTTATCTTTTGGCAGCGGATTTAATTGCACAAAACAAGGGCAAGGAGGCGCTGCGTTGGTTAGAGGGATTGGAGTTGGACTATCCTGTCCTGGGTGGCTATATCGCGGTTAAACGCGCCCAAGCTTATGAGCAGATTGGTGAGAAAACCAAAGCCCTAACGGAATGGCAAAACCTGCTGCAACGTTACGCGGATCAGCCCGTTGCCGCTTATGCGCTTTATGCTCTTTTCTCCCAGGAGTCTCAGTATCAGGAAGAGGAGATCAAATCCTTGTCCGCCAATCCCAGTTGGCAAGAGAAAATTCAGCAGATGTATGAACCGCCTGTTGACGATCCCCAATACTGGGAGAAAGCCGTCGCCAACTATCCATCTCATCCGTTGATTCTGGAGTTAGCCGGAGAGCGCCTGCAAGACAATCCCGCTCAGCCGGAGTTGATGCTGCTGTTGGCTCGATATGCCTTTGATACCCCAGAGGTCACTCCAGATGTGACACCGATCTTAGACCAATTGGTAGGAAACTACGGTAGGGCGGTTGACTCCGATAATCAACCTCTCATTAAACCAGAGGATTGGCAAGCGATCGCGGTGGGCTACTGGCGAGATCGGAAATATGGTCAAGCCAGCGCCGCTTATGCCAAAGCTCCCGAAACATCCAACAATACCTATTTAGTAGCAAGAGCCTTGAAATTTGCCCAGCAGTATGCGGAAGCTAAACGGGCATACAAACAGATGGTGAGTGATTTTCCCGACGCCGAGGAAACACCCGCCGCCCTGATTGAACTGGCGCAACTGCAACCGGATATTGAGGCAGTTCCCTATCTAGACGAAGTTGTTGAACGCTTCCCGGAACGCGCCGGGGAAGCCCTTTTGGTCAAAGCTGAAACCCTGGAACGCCTAGGGAGTTATCAAGCCGCCGAGGAAGCCCGAAAACAATTGATTGATGAGTATGGTGAATCTGAAGCTGCCGCCACCTACCGTTGGCAAGTGGCGCGATCGCACGCTGAATCCGGCAATGTCGAGGCAGCATGGGAATGGGCAAAACCAATTACCACCGAAAATCCCCATCGTTTCATCGCACGTCAGGCTGGATTTTGGGTAGGCAAATGGGCAAGGGAATTGGGACGCCGACAGGATGCCCAAGCCGCATTCGAGCAGGTGATTACCCACCACCCCCAGTCTTACTATGCGTGGCGCTCTGCCGTGCAGCTTGGTTGGGATGTGGGCGACTTTAAAACCGTCCGTCAACTTGATCCGAAACTGGTGCTGCCGAAAACCCGACCCCTGTTACCGATGGGTTCAGCCGCTCTCAAAGAACTCTATTTACTGGGTCAAGACGAAGATGCTTGGATACTTTGGAAAGCTGAATTCCAAAATCGCCTCGAACCCACCGTCGCTGAGCAGTTTACCGATGGCTTGATGCAGTTGGCAATCGGAGATTACTTGAGCGGCATTTCTACCATTGCCAGCTTAGAAGATCGGGATACCCCCGAAGAACAAGCGCAGTACCAAGACTTACGGGAAAAATTCACGTACTGGCAAGCGCTCTATCCCTTTCCTTTCTCAGACAAAATTGCCACCTATTCCCAAAAGCGTGAACTCAATCCTCTATTGGTGACTGCCCTGATTCGCCAAGAATCTCGCTTTGAACCCGATATTCGCTCTGGCGCTGGTGCCGTCGGTTTAATGCAAATGATGCCCAGTACGGGGGAGTGGGCAGCAGAAAATATTGATATGGAGGATTATTCTCTGGAAAATCCCGACGATAACATCAAACTGGGAACCTGGTTTCTGCGAGAAGTTCACCAGTCTTATAACGACAACTCCTTACTCGCGATCGCCAGTTACAACGCGGGTCAAGGGAATTTGTCCAAATGGCTGCAACAAGGAAGTGCTGGTGATCCAGATGAGTTTGTTGAATCCATTCCTTTTGATGAAACCAGAGATTATGTAAAACAGGTGTTTGGGAACTATTGGAATTATTTACGACTGTATGATCCCAAAGTTGCCCAGCAAGTTGCCCAACATTCTCAAAGTCAGTCCACGGCAATGCGTCGGTGAAGGCGTGGGGGAGAGTGAGAGAATGTGTAGCTCACATCACATAGGATAGGTTTTACCCGATAACGTTGGCGAGAAAACTGCTCACTTGACTAAACCGACCTCTAAAATTGACGTATATACAGAATTGAATTCTGGAGGAATGGGTGCAATGCTGACATCAACGAGTGACAAGCATTGGTACAGGCTAGGTTTAGCCCTCACCGCGTTGACGGTTTGGGAACTATCAACCTCCAATTCGGCTGAAGCAGCTACATTTACGGTAGGAGACTTTACCTGGGATCAGGCAAATTCGGTTTCGACGGTTGAGATCATTCAAGGCTCTATGGATTGGGACGCAGCGTTTACCACTCCTTTTGGTCAAGGTTTTACGGAATTTGCTCCCAGTCAAACGGTTGGTCAATTACTGGGACATAATCCTAATCCCAACGTCTCGTCTTCAGTCCCCTTTCCGGATAGTAATGGTAATCTGATTGTCCCTAATCAAGACCGAGCAACAATTAAGCTAACTTGGAACAATCTGTTATTACCCAATTTGGCAGGGGATGATTTCGTCATCTATGAGTCAGGCAATCCAGACGCGCCAGAAGGATTTAGCGTGTCGGTACTTAAATATGGTGAAAGCGAATTCCGGACAAGACGTTATGAATTTGCGGATAGCTTTGATAACAATCACTTGGTTTTCGGCACAGCATTCAATCTGGATGACTTTGGCTTAGAATCAGGTGATTTAATTAGTGCGATCGCGATCGGCAATCTGTTTAACTCAGAAGCCGTAACTGGGGCGGATTTAGTGGATGATCCAAGCGGCGAAGGGAATCTATTGTCTCCGGGAGATAGTGAGGGATACAGTATTCTCACGGGTCCTTTGGGTTCTAACCCCGAATACGCGACCAATAAACTTGACGCTGATATCGTGTACGCTGTCGGATTGCACGACGTTGTGGCATCATCTCCTAAATCGGTTCCTGAACCCACATCGATCTTAGGTTTACTGGTGGGAGTGGCTTTGGGTGTAGGTTTGATCCGCAAACGCGAACAAAAGGACTGATAGTTCCATTTGGGATAGTCAAACAGAGGCAAAGCGTTTAACTGCCTACTTTTTCCGCCGTCGTATACCAGAATCAGCCATATACTGATAATGTTATAAACAATAGAATCGTCAATTATTCAATTAACCGGGAATGGATTCGACTGCTGATTTGCCAGGGGCATTGACTACCCTTGACCAGAGTCCAGTTGTCGCGACTTCTGAGCTAAGGAAAGTCTATCGCACTGGCTTTTGGCTGAATCAAAAAATTGAATCACTGAAAAATTGCTCTCTGTCTGTTGAACCGGGAGAGACATTTGGCTTGCTTGGTCCCAATGGAGCAGGCAAAACGACGCTATTGAAGATTTTACTGGGGATTGTCCGTCCTACCTCTGGACGGGGTTGGCTGATGGGAAAACCGATTGGCGATCGCGGAGTAAAGCAGCGAATCGGCTATTTGCCAGAAAATCCCTATTTCTACGACTATCTGACAGGTTGGGAATTCTTGCAACTGACCGCCGGGTTGTTTCAAATCCCTAAAAGTCGTCAACGTCAACGCATTCCCCAATTGTTGGAGTTAGTCGGATTATCGAAGGCGGCGGCAAAAAAGAAGCAGTTGCGACAGTATTCTAAGGGGATGCTTCAGCGCATCGGTATGGCACAAGCCCTGATCAATGACCCGGATGTCGTGTTTCTGGATGAGCCGATGTCGGGACTCGATCCCATGGGACGCTATCAGATCCGGGAAATTATTCTCTCACTCAAGGAGCAAGGGAAAACCATTTTCTTCAATAGCCATGTTTTATCGGATGTGGAGAAGATATGCGATCGCATTGCGATTCTGGCACAGGGAGAGTTAATTTGTGTTGGCACACTGGATGAACTGTTGGGTGTAGCAACTCATTACCAAGTTCGTGGGAAAGGCGGTAACATCGACATTCTCCAGCGCTGGGTAAAAGAACTGGCATTCGAGGAAGATAGCTGGTACGGTGAACTCAAAGGCGAACCCCAAGAATTTATAGCCAGTCTGCGCCTGATGGGAGCGCAATTAATCGAGATTACCCTAGCACGCTCCTCTCTAGAGGAATTTTTTATGCAGCAGTTACGGCAGAGGGGGATTGAATCGAGTCATTAGCAGGGGGAGCTGTGTAGAGACGTGCCATGGCACGTCTGGGAGCTGGGGGAGATGAGGGAGCCAAGGACGAATGACATAAGACAAATGACGAATGATAACTAGACAGTGATCTCAGATTTGTTTTAAACTCATAAATTATTTGCTCATTTAAAGATCTACCATAGGTCTGGTGAACCTATTGTCAGGATATACAAAACTCTTAGAAAAACCGTTAATCATTTAGTGAGGGTATCTGGTGCGTTACCAAAGTATCTCTAAAAAAGAAGTCAAACAAAAAACCGTTACCCGTCGCACGGGTGCTTACGCCCTGATGGATAGTCTGAAGCGTCATGGAGTTAACCATATTTTTGGCTATCCCGGTGGTGCAATCCTGCCGATCTATGATGAACTGTATCAGTGGGAAGAGCGCGGAGAAATGCAGCATTTCTTGGTTCGCCATGAACAGGGTGCGGCTCATGCGGCGGATGGATATGCCCGGGCGACAGGAAAAGTGGGTGTCTGTTTTGCAACATCGGGTCCTGGAGCGACAAACTTAGTTACAGGGATTGCTACCGCCCACATGGATTCGATTCCCTTGGTGGTGGTTACCGGACAGGTGACACGGGCGGCGATTGGTTCGGATGCGTTCCAAGAAACGGATATTTTTGGCATTACGCTGCCGATTGTCAAACATTCCTATGTGGTGCGTGATCCTCGTGATATGGCGTGGATTGTGGCTGAAGCATTCCACATTGCTAGTACCGGTCGTCCGGGTCCAGTGTTAATTGATATTCCCAAGGATGTGGGGCTAGAAGAATTTGACTACACCCCTGTCGATCCGGGTATGGTTAAGCTGACAGGGTATCGTCCTACGGTTAAGGGAAATCCCCGACAAATTAATCAGGCGTTGCATCTGATCCGACAGTCGCAGCAACCCTTACTTTATGTCGGCGGCGGTGCGATTACAGCGAATGCCCATGAACAAGTCAAGCAATTGGCAGAAACGTTCCAAATTCCGGTTACGACAACGCTGATGGGGAAAGGGGCGTTTGATGAATCTCATCCGTTGTCGGTGGGAATGTTGGGAATGCATGGCACGGCTTATGCTAATTTTGCCGTGAGTGAATGTGATTTGCTGATTGCCGTTGGTGCGCGGTTTGATGATCGTGTGACTGGGAAGCTGGATCAGTTTGCTTGTCATGCGAAGGTGATTCATATCGATATTGACCCGGCAGAAGTAGGCAAAAACCGCGCCCCCCAAGTGCCAATTGTCGGCGATGTGCAGCAGGTGCTGGCTAAGTTATTACGGCGCTACGAGGAACAGGAAATTCCGGCTGATCTGAACCAGACTCAGCCATGGCTGAAGCGGATTCAGCGTTGGCGTCAAGAGTATCCCTTAGAAGCGCCCCAGTATCCCGATACGATTTCGCCGCAAGAGGTGATTGTGGAGTTGGATCGGCAAGCTCCAGATGCTTACTACACCACGGATGTAGGTCAGCATCAGATGTGGGCAGCGCAATTTCTGAAGACGGGACCGCGCCGTTGGATTTCTAGTGCAGGTTTAGGCACAATGGGGTACGGAGTTCCTGCGGCTATGGGCGTGAAGGTTGCCCTACCGGATCAGCAAGTGGTTTGTGTGGCGGGTGATGCTTCGGTACAAATGAATATTCAGGAGCTAGGGACGCTTGCACAGTATGGCATTAATGTCAAGACTGTGATCATTAACAACGGCTGGCAAGGAATGGTGCGCCAGTGGCAAGAGGCGTTTTTTGGACAGCGGTATTCGTCCTCGAATATGGAAATAGGAATGCCGGATTTTGTGATTCTGTGCCAAGCTTATGGGGTTAAGGGCATGGTGGTGAAGCATCGGGACGAACTCAAGGACGCGATCGCTGAAATGTTGGCTTATGATGGTCCGGTGTTGTTGGATGTTCGCGTCACCAAGAATGAGAATTGTTATCCGATGGTTGCACCGGGTAAGAGTAATGCCCAAATGATCGGATTGCCAGAACGCCGTCAGCAAGAACAGGTGGCTGAGATGGTCGATTGCAGTAACTGTGGGACTCAGAATCCAACCACGAATCATTTCTGTCCAGTTTGTGGAACGAAACTGTAATCAGTTATTGGGAAATAATTGGATAGTCAAAAGTCCCTTGCACTTGTGGGGGGCTTTTTTGAATAATCAAGTAATCTTATCGCTATAGGAATGCCTCCCAAGGTGACTTGGAAGGCGGTGTCGTTCATTACCGAAAAATAGGGTCTAAAGCCTCCCCCTTTTAGGGGTACTTTTAAGATAAATACGCTACCGTATTAGATGAATTCCGGTCATTGTGCGAGGGCAAAGCCAACAAGCACAACCGGGATTTTCGGGTCATCAGCCGATGGGAGCCTACCAGTCAGGTTTGCTCAGATTGCGGCTACCGATGGGGCAAAATAGACCTGTCAGTGCGGTCTATCCTGTGCATTAATTGCGGTGCTGAACACGACCGGGATGATAACGCCTCGGTCAACATAGAACAAGTCGGGGCCCTAGCAGACCCACGACTCTAAACGGACGGGGAGTGCGTGTAAGACCTCATCTGAGGCAGTGTGCGTTGAGCCGTCAACCCACCGAAAATACATTCAGTTAAACCTGTTTGATTGGTAGGAATCACCGTCCTTTTAGGTCGGTGAGGATGTCAACGAAAGGAATCTCAACTCCTCTATATCAGCATAATCCCTATCTGTGACAGGCTTGTCACAACGCTATGACAAGCTTGTGATCGCACGATGATGCTGAATATCTCTAACTAGCTTGCAGTCAGGGCTTCAACACCCTATACTTTCCTGACGAGTAAGCGTCAATCGTTCACATTCAATACTCCTCAAATTCAATAGAATCCAGCAGACTAATACTGATTGGAGAGATGTTCTGAGTCATTTCCGGCGAATTTTGGAATGCATCATTCTCGATATGCGGATAGTCGCATTGGAGAGAAGGTAGATGAGTTTGTGTTGGTGTACTGTCTTGCCTATCCTCTGGTAGCCCTAATATAGAATGATGGTGAGTAATCCAGCTATCGTTAACCTGTTGGATATGGCGCAGTTCATGTTGATTGGCGGTAAACAACCAATGTCCATCCGAATGAAAGGCAAAGACACTGGCTAGATGACAGTGATAGGATTCATAATACTTGGGACAACTCTCAGAGGCAGAACATTGACTCTCGAAAAAGGGACAGTGTATGGTGGAACAAACATTAATTGTGGCTTTTTGACTGATAGAGCGTTTCATAGATTCACCCCCGCATGTTTTGATGAAGCAAAACTCTCCAGCTCTTGAGATGTGATGCTGTATACTTCAATGATATTTTCTGCCCTAGGCAATTGAACACCACAAATCGCCAGAAATTACTCTGGGCTTTCCGAAAAAAGGTTAGGGAGTATGGGGGTTCTAGGCGATAGGCGTGCAGAGGTGCTATCAAACAAGTCTGTGGGATTGGTAGATTTTCAGTTAGAGTTGACTTAACCATGCAGATACGTGATCGCTCCTTGAACCCTTACGTGATAACCAGCCATCAGTGGAACAGCTCGAAACGGAAGTAAATGAGACACAATCACCTCAACCAGACTGATATAAAAGCATGGCTTGCTCACAGCGTCCTGGTAGAATAGAGTCACGCGATCGCGACGAGCGAGTAAGTGGGGACTTATGGATAATTAGAATTACATTCATTCAGGAAATCAGGGTTTCAACAAATAAGCCGATTATCTGAATTGTCTTTGCTTGAACCCCTCAAACTTAAGCACCATTGTAGAGACGCGCCATGGCGCGTCTCTACATAAATGATGTGTCCTAACCGCTATGGCGGTTGCTATAGTTTTGGTAAGCTACGCTAACGCAAATTCTGTAAATTGACGCACGTCTGGCGGATGAAAACCCAAAACAATATCACTAGCAGGAACCCCTAAATTTAAGAATTCATTGGCTATACCTACTTCTGTCCAATCTTCTTCGATCCAAATTTTATCATTTTTAATCTGAATATGAACAGTAATCCCCCGAACTCTTTTTTTTTGCCTCCAACCCGTTTGAAGCCAAAGATATTGATCTCGGCTTTCGTCGAAAGCCAGCAAACTTTCTAACCCAGCGCTAGGAGTTTGAGCCGCAAGTTGATGATATTGAGTCAAAATTCTTTTAATTAAATCTCGATAGTGGTTCAGCTTATCCATTGGGTAACCTCCTCAGCTTCTATATTGACCACAATCAGAGCCACCTGATTTTGTTGAACAATCAACTGAATAGCGACTTGCAAAAAAAAATTTTCATAAACATCCTGGCTAATTGCCAAATAGACTTGATAACTCGGATTAGTAACAGAGAGCAAGGTTCTATATATAATGTATTGTCCCAAAGCATTCTCTAAATCCCTAATCAAAGAGCGACCGATAAAACTCTTGATTTCAACAATAATTTCTTGTTGGTTTCTCTGGGCTATAACTGTTCTGCCAGCCCCTAAATCGGCAAATAACTGGAGTTCTTCATATTTAATCGTGTAAGGGTCTGCTGTAATTGTCCAACCCTCCTTGACTAAAGCTGTTTTGACAACATTATGGTAAACATCTTTAGCAGGCATTAAGGAAAGGTAGAAATCAGGGTTAATCTGAATTATAGCGTGATTATAAGTAGTCGGACAAAAGAAAACGGTACTGTGTTAAGTTTTGCAAATTGCCCTCAAACCCTTACTGTTCCCTGTTCCCTGTTCCCTAATCTCAACCGTTCACTTTAATTGTGTCCACCTACTAATCACTACCGAATAAGCTGTCATGCATTTAAATTGGGTATTAGTAGCGAGCAAGATGCAAAGCCTGCGGCATGGCTTCGCTAAACGCACTACAAGGCTTTCGCCATTATTGACATTAAGGTTTAAATGCCGAACAGCTTAATAATATCTACCTCTGAGACTCCCGATCGCTCGGCTTGCTGACAACGCTGCTGGTAAAATTGAACCACGCGATCGCGATCGTCCCATTGCCACAGTTGAGTGAAAATCTGGTGCGCTTTGGTATACTCTTTCTCCACATACAGATGCACCCCTCGCTCAAACTCCGTCCGAGTTTGTCGCTTCAATTCAATCAGTGGCGGCGGGTTACCATCAAACACCTCAAAGATCGCGATCGGTTGGAGTTTTCCTTTCACCGTCACTCGACCTAAGAAACGATAACTATAATGGTGATCATTTGTCAACCCATTTAACGTTTCTTCGCTAATTAAAATCTCCACCCCAAAAATCTTAGTTAATCCCTCCAAACGCGAGGCTAAATTCACCGCATCCGAAATCACTGTTGTATCCATTCGCTGAGACTCTCCCACCGTTCCCAACATTAAACTCCCTGTATGCAAACCAATCCCAATTGCAATCGGTTCATACCCACAGGCTTGACGGTGATCATTATACAAACTGACTTGCTTTTGCATCTCAATTGCCGCTTGTACTGCATCATCAGCCATCTGGGGAAATAATGCCATTACCGCATCGCCAATATATTTATCAATAAATCCACGATAATTGCGAATTACGGGACTCACACGACCTAAATATGAATTCAGAAAATCAAAATTTGCTTTCGGTGACAATTGTTCGGACAGACTGGTAAATGAACGAATATCGGCAAATAAAATAGACATTTCTTTTTGCACCTGATCTCCTAATTGCACATCCACAATACTTTCTCGTTCCAAAAATTGCAGAAACTCATAAGGGACAAACCGCCCATAAGCTGCATTGATTTTGGCTAAGCGGAGATGGGTTTTAATTCGGGCTAAAAGTTCATTCTTTAACACAGGCTTGGTTAAATAATCATTCGCGCCAACGGCAAACCCTTCCACTAAATCAGAAATCTGATTTTTCGCCGTTAACAAGACAATCGGTAGTTCATTAGGGAGAAATTGTTCCCGCAGTTTTTTACACAGTTCATACCCCGTCATCTGCGGCATCATGATATCTAGCAAAATCAGATCCGGTTTGAACCCTAAGCGAATCAACTCTAACGCTTCCAAGGCACTAGAGGCTTGAGTAATTGCATAATTTTGCAACGATAGATGATTGACAATGACCTGAAGATTCGTGGGTTCATCATCCACAATTAAAATGTGGAATGTCCCCTCTGGCGTGACAGCTACCTCTTGAGCGATGAGAATGCGATCCGGGCTAACAGTTCGCGGTGTATAATCTTGCACCTTAGAGACTTCGATGGAGGATTGATAATCAACCTTACCCTGAGATAAAGGTAGTGTAAATGTAAAGCGTGACCCCACTCCTGGCGTAGACTCAACCTTAATGATCCCGCCGTGAAGTTCAACCAGTTGTTTGGTAATGGCTAAACCTAATCCCGTTCCTCCATAGTGGCGAGCAATGGAACCATCGGCTTGTTCAAGCGATTCAAAAATGCGATTAATTTTGTCCGGCGGAATGCCAATTCCGGTGTCAATTACATGGATTTCCAGCATATCATTGACTGGCGTCGCTGAAACTTCAATGGTTCCCTGTTCCGTAAACTTAATTGCATTACTCACCAAATTGTACAAAATCTGCTGGACACGATTTTCATCAGCATCAACCGGGGGAATATCCGGATTAATGCTATTGATTAACTCGATCGGTTTCTTACCCACCAGCGGTTGAGAAATGGTTAAAACTACATGAGTCACTTCGCGAATTCCGATGGGTTTAATATTCAGTTGTAGGTTATGGTGTTTGAGTTGCGAGAAATCGAGTAAATCATTAACAAGCTGGTGCAATCGTCTGCCACTGGAAACAATGAGCGACAAGTTAAACCGAGTCGAATCCGATAGGTTTCCTGTTACTCCATCAATCAATGATTCGGCAATGCCAATGATTCCATTCAAGGGAGTTTTGAGTTCATGAGACGTGTTCGCTAAAAATTCATCCTTAAGCTGATCGAGTCGTTGTAAGGCAGTATTTTTCGCTTCTAATTCTATGGCATAGTTTTGCAGCAGATTACGCGCTTGGATGAATTGACGCTCTAACATAACGCCTAACGTAAGAATAAAAAGTAATGTTCCCCACGGATAAAGTTTTTGATACCAATTTACCCACTCTAAGCGATAAATTAAAATATCATTAATGGCAGATAGAGTAAGCAGACCAAACCCTACTGTAAAGAGTTTGGCTTCAACGTTACCCGTCAGAGAAATTTGCACCGACTTAGTTAAAATAATTATCGCACTGGCTAAAAACAAGAATTGAGCCAAAGTGACGGTTTGACTCCAAGAAAAGGTGTGAGTGGTGACTAAGCTTAACGCGGCTACCGCATAAGCTAGATGAATTTTCCAGAGATGGCGAATAATAGACTGGCATCTCATCTTAAACATTTCTTGAAAGAAAAGACAACCACTTACAGGAATCAGATAGAATGATGTATATTCCCAGAACCGTAAGGCTTCTAGATGATTAATAAAGACAGGGATAAAAAAAGACCGCGATAAGGTATATATCCCAATCATCGTTGTTAAAATGCCAAAGTGAAAGTATGATTTTTTTTCGGGGCGGCTTAAAGACAATCCCAGAATGATTAATCCTAAGGCAAAAAATAGAATGCCGAGTAATGTATGGCTTTGTTGTTGAAAGAAACGTTTAATTACAGCATTATGATTGCCCAATACAACGCGATCAAACAATCCGATGTAAATTGAAGCATTTTCTCCGACATACACCCGACACAAGAGAGTTTGATGCTGAAATCCTGGCTCAAGTTGAACGAGTGGCAATTGATAGTCTGTTAGGGTGGCTTGTTCAGCGGCATTGAGTGACCATTGATTATAGAGATGTTGCTCTCCTAAATATACATCTAATATATAAGGTACAGCGCCAAAATAGAGAGTCGGTGATTGCCATTCTCCAGCAGGTAAAGGAACACGCAGCCACAGGGTATGGACATTTTTATGGCTTGGTTTTCTGATTTTTCCGGGAAACTGAAATGATTGCCATTGTTCAGACAATATCTGATTCTGCGTCCCTTCTGAAACCCATGGTTGTTGTTGAGAAAAATCACCCCAATGATATTGCCATCCCTGAGTGATTTCTACCAGTGACGATGAAACTGGCGCGACTGGAGATTTAGCTGAACCAGATACCGTGTAGACGACTAGGCAACTGAATAGTGTTAAAATAAATGCGCCTAGATAGGAAATTCGAGGTTTTTGAGGTAGCCGATGTGAGCGCCATTGCTCCCACCGTTGCTTTATCCATGCACCCCTAGTCATAGTAGAGTCCCTGTTGTGATTGCTGCTATCCTATTCCTATTGTGAGGCAAGCTGACAGACTTTGGCAGCATCCATACACCTGTGAATCTACTCTTGTGGCGTTGGTTGGCTCACCCGACAAGATAATGGTCTTTATGCCACAATGGACAGATAAGTAGGTGGGAAAATTTACAGTTAACCGTGGGGATTGTCTTATGTCTTATGTAAGGGTTTGAAGTATATTTACAAAACTTAATATAGTTGGATTGATTTCTACTAACTTTCTTACTCCAGGTTCTAGTTAACTAACCAATTTTTAGGAATTGACAAAATGTATCATTGATGCTTTTTGAATAAACTTTACAAAACTCCTCAACTTTTATGATTTTTTACCTATTTTAATTTTTATATTATATGTGTTATCATGAACTAAGAATAAGGGCGGGTTTTGTTTTTCCGTTATTGGTAACCATCTAGGTTGAAGAAGGGCGGGTTTTGTTTTTCCGTTATTGGTAACCATCTAGGTTGAAGGGCTAAACCCGCCCCTACACCCGCCCCTACACCCGCCCCTACATTCGCCCCTACATCCGCCCCTACATTCGCCCCTACATTCACCCCTACATCCGACCCTACATCCGCCCTTACACCCGCACCGACAATATAACTATAACTCTTTATTGACAAATGACAAATGACAAATGACAAATGACGAATGACAAATGACAAATTACCAAGTTGGCGGTAGTCTCAGACATGATGATCCTACCTATGTGGTGCGACAAGCAGATGCCCAACTCTATGAGGCGGTAAAAGCGGGTGAATTTTGTCATGTCCTTAGCCCTCGACAAATGGGCAAATCCTCTCTCCTTGTCAGAACAAAGTATCGCCTAGAAGCGGAAGGATTCCGCTGTGGAGTTCTGGATATGACCACAATTGGTGGTGAATATACAACCCCAGTACAGTGGTATAAGGGCGTTGTCACCCAGTTATGGTTGGCGTTCAATCTGCGGGGAAAGATTCATTTAAAAACCTGGTGGAAAGAGCGAGACGATCTCTCATTTTTGCAACGATGCTGTCAGTTTATTCAAGAAGCATTACTTGGTCAATTTTCCAGTGAACGGTTGGTTATCTTCATGGATGAAATTGATCGACTTCTCAGCATTGATTTTCCCATTGATGATTTTTGGGCTTTAATTCGCTTTTGCTATAATCAACGTGCGATTAATCCTGACTACAATCGGATTGTCTTTGCTTTCTTTGGCGTCGCTGCACCCTCAGACTTAATTCGCGATCGCAGTCGGACTTCATTTAATATTGGTCAAGCCATAAAACTACAGGGGTTTAAACTGGAAGAGGTGCAACCCCTAATCCAAGGTTTAGCGGGAAAAATTAATACACCTGAGACGATTGTTAAAGCAATCTTGGCGTGGACATCGGGTCAGCCATTTCTCAGCCAGAAGTTGTGTAATTTAGTTTGGAAAGCGGCAGAAAATACAGAACAGGAAAGCCTAATCATCCCGCCAGGTCAAGAATATAGGTGGGTAGAAAACCTGGTGCGATCGCGCATCATTAATAACTGGGCGTCTCAGGATGATCCGGAACATTTGAGAACGATTCAGAATCGCATTCAAGGCAATGGTCAACGGACGGGTAGAATGCTGGGCATTTATCAGCAGGTGTTACAAGGTGTAGAAATTGAGGCAGATGATTCGCGAGAAACAACCGAACTTTTATTGTCGGGTTTGTTAGTTAAAAATCAGGGAATACTCCAGGTAAAAAATAGAATATACGAAGAAGTATTTAATCAAACCTGGGTAACCAAAAAATTAGTTTCCCTGCGTCCTTATGCTGACACCTTCAATGCCTGGATTGCCTCAAAAAAACAGAATCAATCCCACCTCTTGCAAGGAGAGGCATTAAGAGAGGCATTAACCTGGTCTCAAGGGAAGAGTTTGAGTGATCTAGATTATCAGTTTTTAGCGGCGAGTCAAGAATTAAATCGACGGGATATTCAGAACGCCCTCAAAGCGATTGAAAAAGCCAATTCTCTGCTGTCATCGGCGACCAAGAAAGCTAAAACAGAACCAATCAGACATCGACTGTGGCGCGGATGGATTGGCGTGATCAGCCTTAGCACAACTATTCTGGTAATTCTGTTAAGTTTAACCGGATTGTTGCAAGGTTTAGAATGGGATGTTTGGGACAAATTTTTCCGAGTTCGCCCCTTAGAACCCCCTGATCCGCGTGTTGTAATTGTCACCATTGATGAAAACGATATCACTCAAATTGGACAGTGGCCCCTCCCGGATGCAGTGTTAGTAGAGGCGATTACTCGATTAAAAGCGGATAATCCGCGTGTCATTGGTTTAGATGTGTATCGAGATTTGCCTGTTGAACCTGGACATCAAGAATTAGTTAAGCTATTTCAGTCTACTCCTAATCTGATTGGTGCCGAGAAAGTTGTTGGTAATTCCGTGAATCCCCCTCCCACGTTAAACCAGTCGGGGCAAATCGGTTTTGTGGATATGGTATTAGATGCAGATCGCAAAGTTCGCCGAGGGTTAATATCCGTTAAACGCGGCGATAAACTTCACCTGAGTTTCAGCTTAAAACTAGCATTGCACTATCTAGAAACCCAAGGAATTACACCTCAAACTCAAGCACAGCATCATTGGCAATTGGGTCAGGCAATTTTTTCACCGTTGGATAAAAATGATGGCGGCTATATTCGGGTGAATACTGGGGGTTATCAGATCCTATTAAACTATCGTGGCTCTTTAGAGGATTTTTATAGCATCTCGCTTACCGATTTACTAGAGAATCAGATTCCCGTAGAAATAAAGCGTGATAATGGGTTTACCGGACGGGTTATTTTAATTGGCGCGATCGCAACTAGCCTGAAGGACTTTTTCTATACCCCCTACAGTGGGAGTTTGTCTCGCACACCACAAGGGATGGCGGGTGTTGTGGTTCATGCTAATTTAACCAGCCAGATTTTAAGTGCAGCCCTCGATAATCGTCCCCTAATCCGGACATGGAGTGAATTTCAAGAGGGATTGTGGGTTTTGGTGTGGTCTTTAATCGGTACAGTATTAAGTTGGCGGTTACAGTCTCCTCAGCGGGTGGCGTTGGGAATTGCGATCGCAGGTTTAGTATTAGTCGCCATCGCCTATAACGCCTTCTTACAGGGGTGGTGGATACCTGTGATTCCCCCAATCCTAGGATTAATTCTATCCGCGATCGCACTGTCTTGGTTTACCAGCAAGCAAATCGAGAAACTCCAACTCCGTCGCATTCTAGAGTTACTCGCCCAAGACTACCCAACCTCTCCGGCGGCGGTACGGATTGCTCTAGAATATCTGAAAAAGTCAGAACGCGAAAGCAATCACGCCTTGATTGAAGAATGTCTCCCGAATAGGGAATAGGGGTAACAGGCATGTAGGGGCGGGTTTTACGGCTAACATTTTACTACAAACCGATAACTTAACTAAACCCGCCCCGTCTCAACGACAAATGACCAATGACAAAGGACAAATAACCAATAATCTTAATTGTCTGTAATTTCTTGAGATTCGACTCGCTCAATTACACCCGTTAAAGTTGGGTCATTGGGATCAAGCGACTGTTGACAAATTAAGCTGATAGACCATTGATATGGCGTATTTGTCTTTAGATCAGGTGCATCTTCTGGTAATGGAAAGCTAAACTCACTCCCAGTTTTTGGTAATGTGATGATTGTCTGGTAATCGTACTCTTCCTCAGCATCCTTTAAACTAAAAAACACTTTCCGCGCTCCCGTTTCTGGGATATAAAGTGAGAATGTAGGACGTTGGGCGATCGTTTCACTCTCAACTGGCATCAAAACCGAAAATCCTGGTGTACCTTCAGCCACCTCATCTTGGGTACAATGACCGCCATCACGAGTTCCTGCTCCTTTTGTATCACCCTCTGGACTGTCATCTCCAGGAGGTGTAAACGGTTCATTATTATTTGGATCTGTCACAGCTTGAGTTTGGGCGACCAGACTAGGAACAATCGCCAATTCTAAAGATAGTGTGATGGACAATAGAATTAAAGTGAAATGCCAACTAAGCCACTTTACACTGAAAAAATGAAAGGGTTTCATGGGTCTAAAATTGATACAGGGGTCTCAAATTAATACAGTTACTCTAGAGATAGACTCGTTTAAGTGACGGTCTATCCACCTGAAGATTTAATTGTTTGTTTCAGCAAGATCTTCCGAAATTGCTGTTACCCTATTTGTGGAGTTGTCTAAAACTTGTATTATAACATTTTGCGAAAATAGCATCCACCAAAAGGCAGAGGAACTGGCGGAGCTGGGGAACACCTCGACTTCGCTCGGTGTGTCAGATGGGGGAGATTGGGGAGATGGGGAAGAGGATTACCAATCAACAATGAACAAATGACGAATGACGAATGACAAATGACAAATGACAAATGACAAATGACAAATGACTTATAACCAATTGCCAACTAAAATAAAGGGTGCCCAGTAGTAGGGATGCTGGTATTGATTTTGCCGGAGTAGAAATAACTGAGCTTGTCGTAAGGCTTCAGCACGATTAGTATCAGGCTGAGTTAAATTATTATACAGTTGAATCATCGCCTGAGCCGTCGATTGATCTTTCACTGACCATAATGTGCCAATGGTACTGCGGGTTCCCGATCGCACCGCTAATCCCGCTAATCCTAACGCCGCTCGTTGATCGCCATTTGCGGTTTGGCAAGCACTGAGAACCAGGAGTTCAATCGGGGGAAAATTGTCTTGGTTTCTACCTTTGAGAAGTTGAGATAGGGTATTGGCATTAAACCGCTTATCCCAGGTGAGAATAAACGTGTCTTCCGGGTTAGAACTAAATTGACCATGGGTAGCCAGGTGAACCACACTCACCGGAAGTGTGTTAATTTTGTTCTCTAGGGCTGTGCTGGTAAAGGCTTGATTGAACAGAACATTGGATGGAATATTTGTACTAACTTGTTCAATTTCATCTTCCACAGCCGGTAACGCCGAAAACCCTAAACGGGGTTCACTTAATCCGCCAGTCAGGGAACGTAGTTGCAATTGGGTGAGCGATCGCGGCTCTAGTAATTGTAATCCTGGTGTTAAGGCAATGCTATACTTCTCGATTAAATACTGTTGACCATCATGAAGTGCCGCCATTGGTACATTCCGCAACACACCATCGAGAACAAAGACTAAGGTTTTGATATCTTGTTGAGCAAACTGAGTTTCTACAGGTCGAATTAACCAGTCATAAATGGTTTGAGAAATAGCCAGCCGTTTGCGATTCGAGTAGGCGATATTCATCGACTGTCGCAGTTGATTCACCGCCTCTTCAATCTCAGCTTGAGGTAACTCGGTGCTGTAAGTTTCTAAGGGTTGTCCAGGTAAGGAAAGAATCACCGCAATCCGGTCAGGTAAAATAATCGGATAAATCACCGCTGTTTGGGTATCGCTGTCCTCAATCACGGTATCAATTTGCTCGGCTTTAGCATTTAAGCAGGAGGTGCGAAAGTAGTTCTCCAATTCGGCTAACTGGAGGGATTCAATCACATTACGCGCCTGCTTGAGATTATCGGGTGAGGAACTTTGTAATAAAAGACGGACTAAATTCCGGTAGATGGGTTCAATTTGTTCTTGAAACGAAAACCGCACATCGGGGTTCATCGCGACTAAATCTCCCCGAATCGATTGCAGTAGATCAAAGGCGTCTTGATTGGCAGTAATCGCGGCGTTTAGATCTCCAGTTTGCTGATAAATTTGGGTCAGTTGCCATTGCCATTGATAGGAAATATCTCTGGCGTTAATCGTTTGGGAAAAGAATAGGGCTTGTTGGAGTAAACGTTGAGCGTCTAACCCTTGTTGGTTGGTTTGATAGAGTTTCCCCAGGGTTCCTAGAGCTAAGGATTCAGCGCGGATGTCATTTAATGCTTTAGCTTGAGCAATGGTTTTGGCGAGGAGTTGAGCGATGTCTTGTGATGTGATCAGTTCTGGAGAATATCTCTCTGGATTGTCTAGGAGTTCGATTAAACTCTCTGCCCAATTCACCTGAGCATAGATAGCATATCGACTGGGAGATAATTGGGAGAGATTGCGCTTAATTGTAGGAAATAAGTCTTGTGCTTGATTAAATTGCTGTTGATGAATCAGTATCTTAAATTGGTTCAGTTGGGCTTCGAGTTGGTTTAAGGGAGCGGTTGCCGTTTTTGCGGCGTTATGGTAATAATTGATCGCCGCATCCCGATCGCCTAAAGATCGTGCCGCATTACCCAGATTCAAGAAAGCCGCGCTGATATCGGTGGGGGAGTTGAGGGTTTGGGCGATCGCTAAACTCTGGTTAAGCACGTTTTGGGCATCATCTAATTCTCCAATCGCTTGCCAAACCATCCCCAGGCTGCGTAATCCGGTGGCTTTAATTAGCGAATCCGGCTGTCGCGTTAGCGCTTGCTGCACCCGTTCTAAGACTTGTTGCGATCGCCGAAACATCCCCAAGCTTTGCAAGGCTTGCGCCTGATTGATTTGACACCCTAAGACGCCAATAGCATCATCAGCTTGGGAGTAGGCTGTCTCGGCGGCTTTCCAGGTGTGCAACGCAACTTCCGATTGTCCGGTTGCCAATTGCAGACTGCCTTTGGTATTTAATACTTGTGCTAAGAGGGCGGGATCAGTGGGAGTAGGGAGGATAGTCAGACTTTCTTCAATCGATTCTTTTGCTTGTTCCCATTGTCCCAGATGTTGATAGGCAAGGGACAGATAATTTAAGCTGATTGCCTGGTTAATGCGATCGCCTGCTTGTTGGTAAACCTGTTCCGCTTCTTGCCAAACCCGTACTGCATCAGCAAAGCGTCCCCGATCATAGTCAATTTTACCTTGACTCAATCGGCTTACTGGATCAAGGGATTGAGCCAGATGAGACTCCTGTTGTATGATATCCGGCTGAGGGAGCTGAGGGAGAGTCGAGACATGTCCCAGGGCGACAGGAGAGGCGATTACCCCCACAACGGTTAACCAGGCTAATCCTAAAAATAGTAGTCGTTTCTTGGCACGTCTTCCCAACCCTTTCATGATCGGCATCCTGAATTTAATGTTTTTGCTAAGTAGGTTGGTAGAAATAAACTTAACTAGATTAAGTTATGTAAACAAACCTCAAACCCTTACTGTTCCCTGTTACACACCGAGCGAAGTCGAGGTGTTCCCTGTTCCCTAATCTCCACCGCTAACTTTAATTGTGTCCACCTACTTAATGATCTACAAAGCTGCTCAAGTATTTTCGCCACGCTGCACTAGAGCTTCATGGTATGAAAATTCGTCTTGCACCCAAATAGTTCTCAGCATAAAGGGAAATCTCAACCAGTCGATTGACGCAACGCTCTCGATATTCAGAGTCAATCACGCGCTCAACGTTGCCAATCGTAACCACAGGCAAAGAATCAAGTGTATTTTCTTCACGTATCACTTGTTCTAGTGAATCCTTGCCTTTCATGCTTCGATTCGCTGTTATTAAAATCATCTGATTGGCTTGTGCGACTCGCCAAACTGTTCTATCGCTGCTATCAATGTCTAGTGCTATCTCTTCAAACGTAACAAAGCGAATCGCCACCAAATCAAGCCAACCTTCATGTTCAATAACATTCAATAAAAGCTGTGCCTGTCCCCTAATATTGTGGTCAATCAGAAAGTTCATGACTTAGATTCAAGTCTGGCTTTCGCGGCTTGAAGCTTTGCCCAGGCTGTTTCTTGACCTGGTGGCGGCGGTAGTTTGGCAATTTGAGCAAAGCATTCACGATTTTGCTTTTCCCAGTACTGTCGAATTTCTTCGTCATTTTTCACAACCATTTGATATTCGGTTTCAACTTCAGCCCTATTGGTTTCGATGTAGGACATGGCTGCCTCAAATTGTTCATCCGTAATTTGGGGAAAATGCTGTCGGATGAGTGATCGCGCATATCCCCCATAAATATAGTCCATAAATTGGTACACTGTGATGCGAGTTCCTGCGATTACAAGTCCTCGTTCTGTACGGATAACTTTTTTGGGTTGATTGGATACTGAAGCCATATTTACAGCCCTTTATAATCTATTTTTATCGTACCTTATTATTACGATTGTTGTCTAAGCTAGCTACATCGTTCATTGTGTACTATTAATTGCCACAGCTACGAAAATCCATGCCAATATTCACTCGTTTTCCCCGATACGGTTCAGCCGTAAGAATAACTGTGCCATTCTTGTCAATAACCCAACCTTGGGCTTCAATTAAAGGTTGAGTATCAGTTTGGGATAGCTGAGAATTAGTAGGAGTTGAGGATGGCGAATTCTGACGGGATAACCCTCGGGTATCTTCCCAAATTGCCCGTCCAGACAGGTATTGACTGGGAGAATGGGGAATTCCACCGCGTCCCGTGACTACAAAGCGATCGCCTGTATCCGCCGGACAGCCGGAAATGATTTGCCCAGAGGGATCAGAGAAAGTTGAGGGCAGTTCAATTAACCCTCGTGAGGGGTCGATATTCGGCGTATTAATCACAATTCGACCATCAATTCCTAATTCTGAACTGGCAATAATATCACTGTTGGGGGTTAACATTTCGCTCACTTGCAACCCTAAAATACTTTGAGTAGTAATCGTAATATTGCCGCCATTTCCTTCAAAAGCATTGGCGATAATGTCACTATTTTCCGACAGCACTCCCACAATAAAATTAGCATCAACTATCAGATCTCCCCCATTGCCACCGCCACTGGATTCCGTTCCAGCACGGGTGGACAGTTGACTATTATTTCGCAAGATAAACGTCTCAGCTACCTTGAGGTTGATATTACCCCCTTCCCCTGATAAACTCGTTGCTGTAATTGACCCTTGATCTAAGAAAAGAGAGCGGACATCAACATTGATATCGCCAGCATTACCTGTCCCTGTAGCACTCACCGACACTGCCGCGCGATCGCGAATATTTAATTCACTCGTGGGACTATTAATATTGATATCTCCCCCATCACCAGATGCGGCTTCAGTTGAGGAGGCAAATAAACCTGTACCGATGAGAGTTCCTTCATTCGTGGGGTCAGACAGTTCAATCAATTCTGACACATTTACATTTAAATCCCCAGCTTGCCCAGAATCAAAGGTGGTGGTTAATACCTGCGCTCCCCCTCGTGCAACCAGCCGAGAAGTGGTTAGAGTAACATTGCCCGATTCCGCCTGATCAAAGGTTCCTGCACCTAACAAAGAATTGTCTAATTCGATCCGATTTGTGGCATCAATCTGAAGATTTCCCCCCCTACCTTGACTCAGCGTAGTAGTGGCAATCAATCCACCATCACGGGCAATAAAATGTGGGGTTTCAATGAAAACATTACCCGCTGCTCCTTCTCCATCTGTAACCGTGACAATTCCCTGACTAAAATTCTCCAGAGTAAGCGTATCTGCAAACGCCGGACGCACAAATTGCTCTTGCAACGCCTCAAATCCTGCACCCGTGACTTCAACGGATTCTGAAGCGCGAATCCGAATATCCCCACCATTCCCGGATCTTGATGTCGAGGCATTAATTCGACCATTATTCAGTTGTAAATTCTCTAGATTCAATCGAATAGTGCCGCCTTCTCCGAAACCCCGGGTTGCTGATGTGATCTCCCCACCTTGTCGGACAATCAAGTCTTGGCTAGTAATATCTATATCGCCAGCATTACCTGATTCATTCGGCGAAAATAAATCCGTGGCAATGGAACTGGCAAAACTGCCATCTGCCGACCTGCCAATCACTTCAATCAACTCAGCATTTTTAATCGTCAATTGTCCCCCATTGCCATCTGCTCCGGTATTTCCGAGGACGCCAGCACCATTGCGAATGCTCAAATGACGCACATCTAAGGTTAAGTCTCCAGCATTTCCATACCGCCCTGTAGACGTGCTAATCAAAACGCCGTCGGAAAGAGAGACGTTCTCCGCCGTCAGGGTTAAATCCCCAGCATCTTCACCTAAGGTTCCTGTACCGATACCACCCTCTCCTTGTAAAACGATGTCTGTCGCATTGACGGTTAAATCTCCCCCCTCACCCCGGTTGACAAAGGTAGTAATTCCGCCACCGTCGCGAATGGATAATCGTCCGGTATTAATTGTTAAATTGCCAGAGTTCCCACTACCTAAAGCTGATGTGGAGATTCCTGTATCTCCTTGCAAGGGGATTTGAGCCAATTCAACAGGATTTGGATTAAACGCACCCGGTTGATTTCCAATAATTTCGACAGACTCCGTGGCATTAATCGTGACATTTCCGGCATTACCACTGTTGCTTGGATCGGTATTAGAACCAACCCCAACGCCAAATGGGAATGTTGTCTCAGGGTCTTGGATAATCGTTAATCGACGAGTATTTAGGTTGATATCCCCCGCGTCAGCACTACTCATTTCAGCACTACCCGGAACAGGAGCAGCCGCCGTCCCAATATTACTATTCCGAATCACTATGTCATCAGCAGCATTAATCTGTACCATTCCTCCTTGAGCTTCATTGAAGGCAAAGGAAAAAATAGACGCATCTTCTTCAACAAGGATAGATTGAGCGGTAATCGTAATTCCTTTTGCCACGCCAGGAAGTCTGCCACTGTTGGTGATAGTATTTCCTCTATGCCAAAACAGTCCACCACTGTTAAGCGTGATTTGTCCGGCAAAATTGCCATCCGATGCGATGGTTTTATTAACACTCAGATCCCCGATCGCATTGAGTGAAAGATCTCCAGCTTGATTCTCGGAATTGGCAACAATATTTCCCATCGTATTTAGATCTCCGGCTGCATCAACAGAGATATCACCCGCTTGATTGATACCCTCGCTAACCAGAGCTGCTGTAGTAGTGATTGCCCCATTTTCACTTTTGAGGGTAATGTTCCCACCGATTTCTCCCCTTGAGGCGATATTCTGGTTAATACTCAGATTCTCGTGAGCCTCAACAGAGATATCTCCGCCTTGATTTAAACTATTGCTAACCAGAGCTGCTGTAGTGGTGATCCCTCCATTTTCACTTCTCAGGGTAATATTCCCGCCAATTTCTCCCATTGCGTTGATATTCCGGTTAATACTGACATCCCCGATCGCATGGAGTGAGATATCACCAGCTTGATTCTGGGAATTGGCAATAATAGTTTCCATCGTAGTTAGGGTTCCGGCGGCATCAACAGAAATTGTTCCCGCTTGAGTGATACCATCACTCACTAGAGACGCCGTAGTTGCGATCGCGCCATTTTGACTGTTGAGGGTAATGTTCCCGCCGATTTCTCCCCTGGAACTGATATTCCCGTTAATATCAAGATTTCCGCTAGCATCGAGTGAGATATCACCAGCCTGATTTAGACTATCGCTGATCAGCATGGCGGAGGTCGTGATCGCCCCCTTTTCACTGTTCAGGGTAATATTTCCGCCTATGCCTTCAGTTGAGGTTGAGGTGATATTCTCATCAACACTCAGATTCCCGCTAGCCTCCAGTAAAACATTCCCTGCTTGATTGATCCCATCGCTCGTCACAAAATCCGTGGTCGCGATCGCCCCATTTTCACTTTTAATGGTGATATTACCGCCATTGTTCGCTACGACATCCCCGCCAATGGTTCGTCCAGTATTGACAAGCCCTGTGGTGACATTACCCAGGGCAAAGAGACTAATATCACCACTTCTGCCACTATTGCCCAAAACATCGGCGCTGCTGATTGTACTATTAGCCGTGTTAATTTGACTGGTATCGGCAAAGGTTCCGGAGGTAATCTCGATCCTCCCCCCAAGGGATGTCAGAGTAGAATCCGGATTCATCAAAAACTGAGCGACTCCAGCATCCCGTTGAGACGCGATCGCATTTTCGTCATTAATTTTGGCAATAAAGTCTCCACCATCGAGAAGGATTAGCAAGTTATCGGCAATGGTAATCGAACGTCCTGCCTGTAACGTTAAACTATTGCTTGATGGGCTAAAAATACTCTGGTTAATGGCAATATCATTATTTGCCTGTAACGTGACGGAGTTAGTGGCGAGAGCCGAGCCAAGCACATTACCATTAATAATCGATACCTCTGTTGGATTCGTCTCAAAGGTTTGTCCCTCGGCTGGGTCACTTCCATCCGCTTGAATCCAAATATTTTTCGGGTCGAGTAACAGGGTACCCACGTCTCCCAAAGGTGCTGTCGTATCCACGATTCCGGTAAACTCTAAATATCCACCAGATACGTCTACAAAACCCCCATTAGATTGAGGATTATCACTCGCACCACGGGCGGTAATGGTTCCCTCAAATTGTGTGGTTCCATTCGCCCGAATAATTACGCTACCGCCATCCCCCTGATTTAGGGAATCAGCGTGAATTTGTACCCCTGAATCAATAGTCACTTGTTCCCCGGTACCAATTGCTACGCTACCGCCACCTGTGGACGCAGACACATCAATTTTGGCAGTTTCTAATAACTGAACCTCCTCCCCGAATACCTGAATCGTACCGCCAGGAGCGGTCAATGAACCTGTACTAATCACCCTATCCCCATCTAGCCTCAGGGTTTCTCCTGCACCGACGCTTAAATTTCCCTGATTCCGAATCTCGGCTTGCTGTTGGCGCAGGGCGTCTAAAAATAAAACACCCGGTTGAATTGCCAACAGTTGACTATCTTGGGGATTTTTCGCCCGAAACACACCATCGTTTCCCAATTTGATCCCATCTGCGGTACTCGCCACAAATGAACCCCCTACATCTAATTGGGCATCTGCACCAAAAAGAATGCCATTGGGATTGAGTAAAAAGAGGTTGGCATTGCCATCAACACCTAAAGTGCCGAAGATATTTGAGCGGTGATCACCTGTAACTCGCGTGAGGATATTCGCGATGCCCTCCGGATTGGCAAAGTAAACCTGTTGGTCGAAACTAACGTTAAACTCACTAAAACTATGGAACAAGTTACTCCCACGCTTTGCCCCACCTTCAATTAAGTCTCGCGCCTCTTGAGGAGTAACGATAGAGGCTTCTGTGCCTAAGGTATTATCGGGAATTAACTGAGCCTGAACCGCCGGATTGAAAAGGGTTAGCCAGACTAACGGGAAGGTCAGCGATCGCCCCTGTTTGAGAAACATGATTATAGTCATCAATCCTAGCCCCCTGCTTCTGGCAAATCCCAACTCTAATAATACTCCAAGAATGGAAAAGAACAAGGGCAATGGAGAAGGTAGAGGGATGGGGCACTCATCTTAGGGACTTGCTGAATTAAGCGGGAAGCTATACCATTACAAGGAAAAAGTCCATTTTTACCCAATTATTACTTTCATTTTTACACCCCTACAAAAGGGATAATTTTGTCAGGAATAGGTGATGACAACAGCTACGTTTGAACTAGCCGAACATCGGGTCATTCTGTCAAATATCAGTTGGCAAACGTTTGAGCGGTTACTTGCAGACTTAGGGGAAAAACGCTGCGCTCGTTTGGCTTATAATGACGGAGTATTAGAAATCATCACGTCCTTAGGATCTCATGAAAATAATAACCGCTTTATTGAAAGCTTAATTGGCGCGATCGCGGATGAATTAAATCTCAACCTCAAACGGTTTGGTTCTCTCACTCTGAAGCGAGAAAAACGACAAAAAGGGGGAGAACCTGACTCCTGTTACTACATCCAAAATGAACCCAAGGTTAGACATAAACAAGAGATTAATTTGGCGAATGACCCGCCACCCGATCTAGTCTTAGAGATTGATATTACCAGTGGTTCTATGGATAAACTACCAATTTATGCCGCAATTGGTGTACCAGAACTGTGGCGTTATGATGGACGTAAACTCGATGTATTTGTTTTATCTCCAGAATCAACGAGTTATCAATCTGTGGAGAAAAGTCCGACGTTTCCATGGCTATCTTTAGCAGCAATTCCTCGGTTTATTCGGCAAAGTTTAGCGGATGGAGAAACCGCAACATTACGGGCGTTTCGGACTTGGGTGAGAGAACAGCAGTCAGATTAGAAATAAAAGGCGATCACATTCATTAAGGGGATCTTGCTTAGAAGACTGTACCTCATCAACCTGAAATCTGCTGTATTTATTTTATCAATGTGTAAGTCCTACAACCGTTAGAAATACTCCGCAGAGAACTGAAGGAAACAGTTTTGTGCTTCTTTGATTAAATTATAGTAGCTTGAGTTGGATTTAAAATTGATATCATATTTCTCCCTTAAATAACGTTTAACCTTCTCTAAACCATGATTGTCGTCTTGATTTAACCAATTTATTACATCTTGCTTCTGCTGTTTTGTCAAATAACCACTAGAGCCTTTGTAAGATAATTTCAGACCATCTAGTCCAAATTCGTTAAACCGCTTATTCCATTTACTGATAAAGCCATTCGATACATTGAGACATTGAGTAATTGAGCTATACTTCCATCCTCGAAGAGTTAGTTTGACCGCCATAGCCCTTTTCAATTCTCTGGAATCCGAATTGTTTTTAATCCACTCATCTAACGCTTGAATTTTTCTTTCTATATGTTTATTGTCCATATCCATATAGGATTTGCTTCAATCACTACGGCTTTAACTTGACTAAATCAAGAATAACAGTTAAATTTGCATCTAAAAATACAGAAAAATTCCTAAAAATTGACTAATTCTTGATTGGCTTTAAGCTTTATGCATTATTTGTTGTTTTTGTCAATATCGAAAAAGTAATAACTTTCTCGAAAACTTCGTCATTTCTGGTTCTTCTCTCCAGACGCACCCTATCACAACACCTCTGGAACTCCTCTGCTGTTATAGACGCGCCATGGCGCGTCTCTACATAGGGGCTGCTGAATAAGTCTTGTGGTGGGGAGAGGCAATAGGGAATAGGCAATGGGCAATGGTTTTAACATCTCGACTTCGCTCGATGTTGACCCTCTGTCGAGGTGAAATTTGGTGCTGTTGTCGGCGAAAATTCCAGGATGCAAGACGGTTATAGTGTAAAAACCTGGCACTTGTTGGGTCGAAAAATGGCTGGAAACCCTTATCTGGTCTACCTTACACGCTTATGCAGCAAGCCCTACATAAATGATGTGTCCTAACCGTCTTAGCAGTTGCTATACTCACTGTCTGCGTCTTGACACTTAATGGTGCGATCGCGAAAATAGGATCGATAAAAATCACAACTTAGCCTCACCTGGTTGCCCTGAAGAGTGACCAGTCCCATACTGTGTAGCTTAAACCCTTGTACCTGTTCCACCTCAATCGGTTCAGTAGTGCTGAGAACCTGATTAAACGCCGCCGCCAGTTTAGGATTATGTTGCAGTGTCCATAAATGTCGATGCAGATGGTTGGCATAAATTCCCGTATCCGTTGCGGCTGTTTGCAGGATCTCCTCAAACGTTAAATCCTGTCTAGCTAAATGGTATAACGTCAGCCGTACTAGATAAGGATGACCCCCGACAAGCTGCATTAGCTGAGTGATTTGTTCCGCCCCTAATCTCAATCCATGACGCTGAGTCAAGTCTTGCACCTGTTCTCGACTCAGGGGTTCTAAATCAACGCCCAGCCCGACATTAAACGGAGACTGATTGATATCTAAAGGAACATAGACCTCAGTTGATTGGATGAGTATCAAGCGTAACCGTTGCCAAATTGGGTCAACTTTAGCTTGCTCATGCCAAGACCGCAATAGAGTGAGAAATTCTTGGACAATGTTCACCTGTTTGAAAATCAGGCTCAATTCTTCTAAAACCAAGACAATCGGAGCATCAATTTCGGCTAAAATATATTCTCGAATATAGAGAGCGCAACTCATCTTACTGCCTAAATCTTCATCCCAATAGTCATTGAGCATCGGCTTTAATTTTAATTGGCGCGTCAAGCTAGCACATAACCAGCGCAACATCTTATTTAAGTCGCTAATCACGGTTTCTTCGACTTGCTGAAAATCTAAAACGACCGTTTTATAACCCTTGGCGATACCCCGACTGAGTAAGCGATTAACCAACGAGGTTTTGCCAATTTGCCTCGGTCCTTTAATTCGGATCAACGTGCCAGGTTTAAGCAGTTCCTGATAACATTGGGCTTCGTAGGGAACTCGCTCGATATAAAAGGGAGAGTTTAAGGGAACACTACCATCAGGTAATTCCAGGTCAACGGATGGCAAGATGATCTGATCTGATGGGGTAATACGCGGGTTGGGTAAGTAATCCAGGTCATCTGAACGATCAGAAGAACCTGTTTCTATCGATGATAGAGTGTTATTAATAACAGTTTTAAATTTAGATTGATTTTGAGCCAGCAGTTGCCGTTCTAGGGCAGAGCGAACAGTAGCCTTTGTTACTTTTTCTCCTAGTCCTTGGGACAGCAGTTTCCATAACTGAGGTGCAACCGATTGCTTAATATAACTTTCCGAATACCCCAACTCTTGAGCCATTTGGTCATAGTTTTTCTTCGTCTCTTGCCATGATTCCCGCAGAATAAACCGTTGCAGATCATTCAGATGCTGCCCAGTCTTGGTATAGACTAAGGCGTCGGCTAATTCTACAATGTCTGCACTTGCGCTCATATCTGCGATCGCTAATGAGTATCATGCCCCAATTCTAATCCTTTATCGGACTCAGAGGAATGTTATAGCTGTTGCCTACTCGCTGCCCTTGAGAAGTTGAGGAAAATTTACTACACAGACAGATCCCCGACTTCTCCAAGAAGTCGGGGATCTTGCTTAGAAGACTGTAAAGGTTTGTATTATTCATAAATTTACAATTTTGTCAATACATAAAAAATCAGGAATTCAACCCTTGATATAGTGTAGGGTGGGCATTGCCCACCAACCTTAATTCACCCCAATTCCCCTAACGCCCCTCGACGAATAATTTCCGTCACTTCCGTCGCCATCCTAGCATCCAATTCCACCACCTCACGCTTCGCATCCCTGGGTTCTAACCGCTTTGCCCCCTTTAATGCCATGCTAAACATCACTAACTCTGGCACACCCATTGTACTGGGTTGAATAAACTGAACCAATGCCACATAAACCGCTTCCGCCCGATTCCGAATTTGAGTCACCCCATTTCCTAGTTTAGAAATAATCACCGGAGAACTAATTTTATCCTGTAAATCGAGTGCCTCTAATGCCACATCCGTTAAACGCGCTGCATCTGCACCCATCGCCCGAATCACTGATTCTAAACTATGCCATTGGGCACCGGGTAAGCGTGAGGATTGGGGGATGTGATAATGCCAACCCAACATCGAGATCATGCGGGTTAAATCATAAGCGGTAATCGTATTTTCGCCGCGATGTCGTTCTGATACACCTGTGAGAATCACGTTTCGGGGACGCCATAATCCTTGAGGGGATTGCGTTGATAATTCGGGTTCTGGGATAAAGGGTTCTTCGCCATATCTTCCTGTGAAAATCAAGTCTTGATTTCCAGTCATCCGTTTCAGCCAATTTTCTAACTCGGCGGGTGTGGAAAATTGTTTTAACATTGCCGCGAGGGAGTTGGATGAGGCAATGCGATAGTCGTAGGAGAGAATATCTTTAAGCACATTATGGACAGAGAGTTCTCGGTATTGTCCGCTTAAATCTCTGCCTCGAATCAGACAGGTATCAATATCGGTTTGAAAGGCATTGGTGTTGCTGCGAGAGACGACATTGAGAATGGGGATAATTTTACTACTACTCCAAAATTCGGTTTTACTCAGAGCATTTCTGCCTAGCCATTTGGTTTTGAAGTCTCCGTTGGCAAAACTACCGACACATAAACAAGCTTCAGTAATTTCTGGATGCAAAAAGCTTAAGCCTTGGTCATCAATCTCTGGCAGTTGTCCTACTGATGGGAAAGGTTGGAAATGGGCGGTGTCTTTGGTGACAGAAACCAAAGTTTTGCCATCAGCCTTCTGCATCAGACGGGCGGCATAATCTTTAATTTGGGTTTTGTAAGGAGAGGTATCAATACCTTTATAAAATAGGGCAGGTTTGTCAACGCTACCTTTAACGGATTCTTTTAAGAAGCTTTGATAAATTGTGTCTTTATTTTTGTCTTTAAGCGAGGGAAGGGGTTTGACTGTCTCAGGTAGTAGTTTTTGCGCCCAGCCTTTGCCAAACGTCTTAGTCTCCATGTTATTCAGGTAGACCGATTGACTGAACTCAGTCATGGCTTTTTCTGTCTGCTGACCATAGTCACCATCGATCCAAGAACCACCAGGGTAAAATCCTAAACGATTCAGTTGAGTTTGGATTTGCTTGACTAATTCTGGGTCTGTTTTCAGGGTATCTAAGTGAATTAGAATATCGTGATGGATAATATCGGTGAGCTTCATTAGGATATTGATTAAGAGTTTTAATTTAACGATGAGTTATTATAACCTAAATTGCTGACTTATTTAAGCAGTCGGAACTCTGAATCTATCCTGTAGGGTGCGTTAGGCACTTATTTGGGTTAATGTGAAAAAGAACGTGGAATTCTGGGTTAGGGTAGGGGAACGGTGCTGCCTTGTTTTCACCAGGATGTCTCGAAGCCAATAATAAGATCTATTTTGGTGTTAGAATAAACACTTATGCAGCATTAGAATAAATACTTATGCAATTAGAAGACTACTTTGATTTCTTAGCTCCTGATGATATTCGTCTCAAAGGAACACGCATTGGCATAGAACATATTCTCTACCAATATATCCATCGCGCTCAAACTCCCTCAGCCATAGCTGAACGTTATCGAACTGTAACACTAGAACAGGTTTATGCTACTATTTTATACTATTTACATAACCAAGAATCTGTGAGTACCTATTTAGCTGATTGGCTAGCCTGGAGTCATCAGATGCGAAAACAACAACAGAAAAATCCGCCACCATTTATTGAAAAGCTACGACAATTGAAAGCCCAAAAACAAGTAGATTCTCAACAAGATACTTCAAGTAAAGCCGTGATTTAATGACAATTAAATATCTCCTGGATGAACATATTCCCTTGGTGCTTCGCACACAAATGTTGCAGCGATACCCCCAATTGCAAGTTTGGGTAATTGGTGACCCCAATGCACCGCCTAAAGGCACTCCCGATGCAGATATTCTTGCTTGGTGTGAAGACAATAGATTTATTCTGGTTACGAATAACCGTAAAACAATGCCAGTTCATCTAGCCGAACATCTGGCAGGTAATCATCATGTACCAGGAATATTTATTATCAATGAGGATATGACCATGGGGCAAATTATGGAAGAGTTGATGATTGTAGCTGAGGCAGCTTGGGAAGATGAATACCAAGACCGCATTAGTTTTATGCCGTTACTATAAAAGCAGTATTGAGAAAGGTTCGATAGTATCGTGTCCCTACGCAATCAATGATTTCTGGGTTAGGGTAGGGGCACGGCACTGCCGTACCCTAACTAAAGCCGTAATTATAGGTTTTCTTATCTCCAGAACAAGGGACAATTGCCCAGTGTAAATAATCAGAAAGTATAGATTTTAGGTTGGGTTGAGCGAAGTCGAAACCCAACCGAATCTAGGGCTAAGGTTCCCCACTACAAACCCAACCTAATATAGGGTATTCTAAATAAGTCTTGTGGTGGGGAGAGGAAATCTACAAGATTTTGGCTTAGAAAACGGGTAACTCTAATATAAATCCAGGTAAGATATCCTCTCCGGATAAATTGGCGGGTAATTGAACAATCTCAACGGGCTGATTCTGACGATAAATTTCGACTTGTTGGACTTGGGGATTAATTAACCAGCCTAATTGTAAACCACTATTGAGATACTCCTGCATTTTTGCTTGTAAGTCGGATAGAGAATCGGTGCGAGAACGGAGTTCAATCACAAAATCTGGACAAATTGGCGGAAATTTTTCTTGTTCTTCGGGAGTTAGGGATTCCCAGCGTTGGTTGGCTACCCAAGCCACATCGGGAGAACGCTTTCCACCGTTGGGTAAGCGAAAGATGGTTGATGAACTAAAGACTTTTCCTAGTTGAGTTTGGCGATTCCACAGGTTTACGTCGGTAATTAAATCGGATTCTCGATTGCCACTCACTCCACCAACGGGAGGCATAATTAGTAATTCTCCTTTAGCGGTTTGTTCCAGTTTCCACGTTTCATTGGCTTGGCAGAGTTGGTAAAATTGCTCATCGCTTAAGCCAACGTGTTTTAAATTTAAAATGACGGGTGAGAGACTGTTCATGGAATATAAAGCTTTTCTTATAGCACAGCTTTGTATAGGACAACTCGCGATCGCGCTTTTTATTCTCGGTTTAAATCTTAGCATTTCTGTCTTGAGAAGGGGACGATATTATCCTGTCCCTACGCAATCAATTATTTCGGGGAAAGGGTAGGGACACGGCACTGCCGTGTCCTCAACAGGATGTTAGTTAAATCAGACATGGTGGGTATTTGTGGTAGAATTAAGAGTAAAAACGATTAAATTTGGCTGTGGGTGGGATGTGGCGAAAGATATTTTTCATAATGCTGTTAGGAACGGATTGCAAAAAGAGGGTTGGCTGATTACTGATGACCCTTTTCGGATTAAGATTGGTGATGTTGAAATGTATATTGACCTGGGGGCGGAGCAAGTTTTAGCGGCGGAAAGGGATGGCGAAAAAATAGCGGTGGAAATTAAGAGTTTTATTGGGGCGTCAAACATTTCGGAATTTCATACAGCTATTGGACAGTGTTTTAATTATCGTGTGGCATTAGAAGAACAAGAGCCAGAAAGAGTTCTATATTTGGCTGTTCCTTCAGGAATCTATCACGCTTTCTTTAAGTTGCAGTTTATTCAAACCGTGATTCAGCGGTTTCGGCTTAAACTCATTGTTTATGATCCGGTGCAGGAGGTTATTGTCGCATGGAAAAACTAAAAAAATATCAAAATTATGTCCAACAAGTCATAACTGACTATGCCAGTGTGGGTTCAACTCAGGACGAAATTGAACAACAACTAATTTTTGATCCAGTTGGCAACCATTATCAGTTGATGTATGTGGGTTGGAAAAACAGACGACGACAGCATGGCTGTGTGTTACATTTGGATATTAAAAATGACAAAATTTGGATACAGCATGATGGTACGGAAGTTGGTATTGCTAATGAATTAGTGAAGTTAGGAGTTCCCAAAGAAGATATCGTTTTGGCGTTTCATGAACCTTTAGTTAGGCAATATACGGGGTTTGCAGTGGGTTGAGCCGACAACTGGTTAAGGAACTGCCATCAATATAGCGCTACGCGCAAGTCAAAAGTCAAAAGTCAAAAGTCAAAAGTTTACTCCAACAGGGTTTCAGCTTTTACCAATGTCCTAACCTTAATGCGTAGTGCTATAACTGACGTTGGGGTTCTTTCAATTTCAGTGCTGTACGATAGTTAATAAATTGTCCAACTGCTAAATGAAAAACTGATTGAAGAGAAAGGGGTTCATCTGTAATTTCCCAACCGTCTTTTCCCAAGGCAAGTTCCCCAACTTCATGAAAGTTATCCTTTTTGGGTATAAAGTCTTGATAAAAAAACTAAGCTGTCATGCATTTAAATTGGGTATTAGTAGCGAGCAAGATGCAAAGCCTGCGGCATGGCTTCGCTTAACGCACTACAAGGCTTTCGCCATTATTGACATTAAGGTTTAAATGCCGAACAGCTTACTTCAATTATACTTACGGGTTTTCTGACCGCAAGGATGATGCCCCTACGGTGTCTTTTCCGTAATTCTCATCTATTAACTTAGGTGTGCTACATCACTACTTTGATTGCCCATTTTCCTGAGATCTGAGATAGGTTTCGATCGCGTCACTCGCCGCCTTGACTCCATCTTCTTGCTGCACCCGCTTTCCCACCTCCGCCGCTTTGCTTTCATAACTCGGCTCAAATAAGAGTTGTTTGAGTTCAGCCATTAATGTATTTGCACTGTACTCATGTCGGGCGAGAGTACGCGCTACCCCTAAACGCACTAACCGCATCGCATTATCGGGTTGATCATGGGCATAAGGTACCACCAACATGGGACGCCCCGATCGCAAAGCTTGTCCGGTGGTGCCGACTCCGCCATGATGCACAATTACCGCCGCACGGGGGAAAATTTCGGAGTGGGGGGCATAGTCAACTACAATCACCCCTTCGGGTAACTGGTTTAACGGTAGGTTGGGGACTCCTTTGCCCACCAATAACACCGCCCGGTATCCTAACTGTTGAGCTGCGATCGCACCTTCTAAATAGAAGTTTCCGGGTGTCCATACCATCAGCGAACCCAAGGTAAATATAATCGGAGGAGATCCAGAGTCAAGAAACCTTGCCAATTCTGGAGACAAGTTCTCCTGTTTGGCGCGATCGTAAAAAGGAAACCCCGTCACCTGAGTTTGGGGACACCAATCCGGTTGCGGCTTGGCTAGCTTTGCAGAAAATAACGCCAGTACCAAATCCGGCGAATGTTGACCTTCAAACACCGGATCACAACTGGGTGGTAACCCCAATTCCTCACGCAATTGACGTATCGGCGAACTCCATAACCGGGCTTGCCAACGAAATTGGCGTAAGCGGGCGTCATTGGCGACAACGGCTAAGGCTTGTTCATAAGAGGAGATGGTTGTCGTGGAAAGGGTTTGGGAATCGTAAGCCGACATAAATAGGATCGGAGAGAGAACCGTTGACACCCACGGAATGCCCGTTTTTTCCGCAACTAATGATCCGGCAAAACTTAAATGATGCGTTAACAGTAGATCCGCATCCTGTGTGGCTTCGAGTAACGCTTTGTATGTCGCCCTCAGATGGGGCATTAATAGATAACAGATCGTGTATTCACTTTCCCGACGGGATTCCGACAGCACGCCGATAAACTCCCCATCCTGCTGCATATCGATCGCACTATCGTAGCGAACCGGATGAAATCCAATCCCCTCGGCTTCAATCTTGTAGCGATACAGTTCACTTGTGGCAATAACAGCACGATGTCCCCGTGCTTGCAACTCCAATGCGATCGCCATATAGGGATGAATATCGCCAAAGGAGCCATAGGCGGTTAAAACAATACGTTTATTGGTCATTTGTCATTTGTCATTTGTCATTCGTCATACTCGCGCAAGCGAGAAGCAAGCTACGTCATTTGTTAGGGAACAGGGAACAGGGAATAGGGAATAGGGAATAGGGAATAGGGAACAGGATAATGGGCTATAGAAATTTTGTCTCCCATCTCCCTCATCTCCCAGACGCGCCATGGCGCGTCTCTACGTGGCTCCCCCTGCTCTCATCTCCCCATCTCCCAACATCCCTGCCTAATCCTGACAACTATTAGTGGTAGGATTATTTTTTAGCCTATTATTAGCTTGATGTAAATGAAGTTTGTTAATTTGCCTATCTAACCTCCAAAAATATATAGCTATCTAGTAAGTCCAAATGATTCGTGAACAAAAAATTAGGTAATTTTATCTCCCTGTCAGGGTTTAACCGGAAGAGATGTTCACATTTCATTTGTACAGTTTCAGGTTTAATCCCTCATCCTAGGATTCCCCAAGGAACGGTTAAGACTTAAGTTCACCGGACGGGAAGCCGAAGCAAGCACCCCCATGAAGAATCCCTCAACTCAAAACTCTACCTTACCTATTCACACCGAGCGGAGTCGAGGTGTTCCCTATTCCCTGACAAAGGACGAATGACAAATGACGAATGACTTAACAGTGCAAGTGTCCTCAGCCGGTTATGAACACGGGAACTCGGCGTCGATTAGGTTCAATACCCAAGACTTGGGTGAGAATTTCTACAATCGCGGACTCAATGTCGCCGTCTTCGATGAATTTACCGGACAACCCATTTTTGGCACGACGTTTGATACCTTTAACCCAGGCAACTCCGAGTCCTTTGCCCAATTTGTCTCTACCTTACCCCCAGGTCGAATTGTCGCCATTGCCATTAAAGATGATGCTAACTTTAATTTATCTGATCCAGGCAAAAGAGCCTGTAAATCCTTGGGAAGTCGCTTAATTGATCACCTGCAATTCCGCAGTTCTTGGGCGATAATTGGTCAAACGGGTGCTGCACCGGGAACGGCAACAGAAAAGTTGTCTCATGAGGCGGCGGTGACTTGTTCGCGGGAGATTACGGCGACAAAGGTTAAAGTTCCTAGTTTTGTTGTCGCTGTGACATCAGCAGGGAATAATTGGGGTAACATGGCTCAAGTTACCTGTAATGGGGAACTGGTTTCCTTTACGGGAGGATATCAACGGGGTCTAAATGTCGTTGTTTTTGATCAGTCCAATGGGCATCACCTTCACAGTCGATCCTTTGATTTCTATGCTGATCCCGCGAATGCAGATGCCTTTGCCGACTGGATAGAGACTATACCACAGGGTCGGGTGGTTGCGATCGCGGCGAAAGACGACGCCAGCTTTAATCTCTCGGATCGCGCCCAAGCCGCCTGTAAGTTGATTGGTAGCACCCAAATTGACCGTCTTCAATTTAGAGGATCGTGGGCGATTGTCGGCGTCAAAGGTGCTTCTGGGGGTGCAGTTATCGAAAATTTGAATAATTTTGGCTCCGTTTCTGTCAACGCCTGGTTTCCCTTGGTTGACTCTTCCCCAGTTACTCCATCCGTGGCTCAACCTGTGGCTGAATCGATAGAATCCTCCGAATCAGGCTCAGGGAACAAGAAACAAGTAATCATTATCGGACTTTTGCTGGCTATTATCGTTATTGTTGTCATCGGGGCTATTTTAATTAATAAGGACTAAATATAAAGGCTATTTCTGAACCGACACTCTAGAGGAAAATTGTTAATGTTAGGACTATTCTTATTTCTCGTATTTTTGACCTTCTTCAGTTTGTTATTGTATGACCCCAAAAAATTCCCAATCCTCAAGCTGAAATCTACACCCCGCCAAGTTTTACTGCCTCACCCCCCGACGCCTAAACCTTCGCCGCCAACGGTATCAGATATTGATTCAGGCAGTCGTAAGGCGATTGCCACTACCTTATCTGATCTTGCCCAATTAGAGGCAGCAAAGGATGATCAGGAACAATGTATCGTCGCCGATTCCTCTAAGTTTAATCAAAGCATTATCAACGAGGCATTACAGGGTTCGCGAGACGCCATTTTTGTCAAAATTGAGGAATTTATCCAAAGCCAGCGCCAAGTGTCCGGGGCTTATAGTCCTCTGTATGATCTATTAAGTGATTATCCCTTTCGCGTCGGGAAAATGCTGCGTCCAACGATGTGTATTAGTGTCGCCCGCGCGGTGGGAGGAATGGGACATTCGGCATTAACGGCTGCTGCTGCATTGGAACTGTATCACAATGCGTTTTTGATTCACGATGACATCGAAGATGAGTCGGAGTCTCGACGAGGAAAGGGGACATTACATCAAATGATTGGTATTCCCCGTGCGATTAATGTGGGGGATGCGACGAATGTTTTAGCGGTGGGATTGCTGCTGGAAAACTTATCGGTGCTGGGGGTATCCAAGGCGCTGAATATTTTACATGAAATTGAGTTCATGGCACGGCAATCTGTGGAAGGTCAAGCGATGGAATTGGATTGGGTGGCGACGAATCCTTCCCATCTGAGTGACCAAGATTACTTTACCATGTGCGTGAAGAAGACCTGTTGGTACTCCTTTATTACCCCTTGTCGGATTGGTCTCATTGTTGGACATCCTGCCTCCAGTGTCCAGGATTTAGTTGAACCTTTGGCTGGATTAACCCGATTTGGCATGATTTTGGGGATCGCGTTTCAAATTCAAGATGATTTATTAAATCTCCAGGGGGAAATGGAATCCTATGGCAAGGAAATTGGCGGTGATATCTACGAAGGAAAACGCACGTTAATGCTGAACCATGTTTTAGCCAACAGTAAACAGGAATCGGAGAAAATGCGGGAAATTCTAGCATTGCCGCGCACGCAAAAACATCCTGATCATGTTGCCTTCATTATGGAACAAATGCAGCGATGTGGCAGCATTGAACACGGCTGGAACGTGGCGCGATCGCTCGCTCAAAAAGCCGCCGATATCTTTGATAATTTGGAGTTTTTGTTCCCGGAGACCCCACTGCGACCCGGAGAACAATGGGTGTCTCCAGTTCATGACCGTCGATTTATGAAGGAGTTGATTAATTATGTCATTTATCGCAGTAAGTAGGTTTTGATTGTCATTTGTTATTCGTCATTTGTCATTCGTTATGGCTATTTGCCGTATGGATAAGTGATCAACAAACGATGATTGCAAAAATGTTAAGTTTTGAAAAAAACAGATGATTTTGAGCAGAACTGAATAAAGCTCGATTAAAATAATAGAATCCTCAGATTCAGGATAGTTGTTAAGTTCATTATAGTTCAAGCAAACTTGACACGTTCACAACTCAAAAAAACGAATAAGGACTGAATAAAATGGCTCACATTAAAGTCGAAACGGTCGATCTCAACCACTGGCAAGAAGAATCTTATGAAAAAGGTTCAGGCAAATGGGATATATCTCGAAATGGACAAGAAGTAATCCAGAAAAAGAATGGCAAACCTACGTTATTTTATAGTCCATTTAATGTATTTAATACCAAAGTCTCCGGTAAAATAAGCGTCGGCAACACTGGGGATGATGATTTTATTGGGTTTGCCCTAGGATTCCAACCGGGAGATACCACCAATAGTTCTGCTAAATATCTACTCGTTGATTGGAGGAAAGGTCAGCAGAAACGGTGGGGAGAACTTGCCAAAACCGGATTAGCGGTATCTTTAATTAATGGAGTTCCTAAAGATCAAGCGGAATTCTGGAGTCATACGGGTAAAGTCACTGAACTGGCGCGGGGAAAAACATTGGGCAATAAGGGATGGGAAAAACATGTTGAAAATACGTTTGACTTTGTTTATACCAAAACGAATTTGCAAGTCTCTGTGAATGGCAGCTTAGAAATTGATCTTGACGGCGATTTTAGTGAAGGGCGGATTGCGTTCTATAACTTCTCCCAAAATAATGTAACCTATAAAGCTTTTGAGAAAAAAGTCCTCCCCTCCGGTCAATTGCAAGTCCATGCAACTTTTGAACAAGGGGTAGAGTTCCAAAATCCTATGGATACGGCTGCTAAAATTAAAGTCACCCCCTCTGGTACTTGGTCGGTGAAAGACGGAGTAGAAATTACCGCCGCCGGAGAACCAGGGGCTGATCTGTTAAGTCATGTGACTTATCCGAACAATACCCCCTACGCCTTGGTTGCTGTAGATCAAGCGAGTGGTGAAGTTATTGAAGAGATCAATAGTGCTAAGACTCTCAGTTTAAAAGCGGGTCAAACTGTGATCTTTAAGATGAATGATGAGCCGGGATGGTATTGGGATAACAAAGGGTGTATCACTGTTGATTGGATGGTTCTGGATTAAATCATCATTGGTCATTTGTTCTTGACCTCTGATAAATGTGGAGACGTGCTAGTTCGGCACCATTGTAGAGACGCGCCATGGTGCGTCTCTACATAAATGATGTGTCCTAACAGCCATGGCGGTTGCTATACCTGTTCGCCGTTACCCTCTCAAAGGCGATAACTTACCAACTTTTATGTATTGACAAAATGCACAAAATAAGCATCTTAAAGGACTCTGGCAGAAATTAACCAATTTTGACCAACTTTTATGCATTTACATCCTGGTGTTCCATTGGTTATCGTTAATAGCATATTTAGATGTAACTAACTTAAACCAACATTTTGTAGGTTAGGTGTCTGAATCCTAGGCTAATTTTTATCGAAGCGTAACCAAGCTGACCCTTGATAGCTGAAGTTAGCCACAGCACCACCTAACCTACAACCTTTTTTATCCAGTGCTAGTCATTGACATAGAATGTCACTGAACGAAGGAGTTAGAGCCAGCAAAGCAATTAATTATGCCAGGAGAATACAACGACATAGATGAATTAAGCTGTCATGCATTAAGTTGGGTATTAGTAGCGAGCAAGATGCAAAGCCTGCGGCATGGCTTCGCTTAACGCACTACAAGGCTTTCGCCATTATTTACATTAAGGTTTAAATGCCGAACAGCTTACACCACCGTAATTTAACTTAATGAAAAATCGTCAAATAAAAGAGTGAATAAAGATTAAAATGGATTGAGTAAAACGCCGCCCGATAGGTGTTAAATGAGTCAGCGTTTAGAAAAAAAACTCGCCCTGCCCCAAGTAAGGTTAAAAATCCATTCCGGCACAGACTTAGTTTTCCAGCTCTTGATCCGGAATCAGCTTCATGAAGCCGTCCTGTTACGTCCGACTCTAGATGATTGGCTGCTCAATGACAGCGAAATTTTGCCCATTGTTAGTCGTTTAGATCCGACGTATGTTTATTTGTTTCCAGAGTATGAATCAACCTGTCAGTTAACGATTCCCATTCCCGACTATTTGCCGAGTGGGATCAGCATGAAAACCTGGTTAAGATTTCCGGGTTGGCTAGAAGACGCCATTCCCATTCAATTAGAACTCTTAGACACAACAGAAACCCGCGATCGCACTCCCGTCATCCATCCCTTAATGGTGACATTTCCACCACCGAGAGACAGCAAGGAAAACTATTTGGGAACGGCTGAACCCAGTACCGCCGGGATCTTTGGTCTGATGTCGGGATTAATCGATTTGGATAAAATTCCTGCCCGTTGGTTGGTGGCGGAACTGTTAACTCGGTTGTGTCAACATGGCACCAATTATGCCCAAACGCCCCAAGGGAATGAATTACTCAGCCAACTGAGTCGCACCCAGTTCTATCGCAATGGCGTTTATGCCTTTTCCTCAGCCCAAGTCCCCGCTTGGATATCGAGTAGTATCTCGATGGCGAATACTCTCCTCGCCGCGCAAATTGGACAACAGCATCTGCTTGCTATTTGGGAGGAATGGTTATTTGATTTAGCCCAAACTGATATTGAAATGGGGAATGGGGGAGATAGAAAAGATAGGGAAGATGGGGGAGATGGGGGAGTTCACTCAGAATTGAATCAGGGCGGGTTTGGCACAAACGTTACTACAAATAGCGACAAGAAAGTCGCTAAACCCGCCCCGACAAACCCGATTTCCTATCAGCCAAGCGAAGCGTCAATACTCAATACGCAAAACCCTGAACAATGGTTTGCGGGACTGATTTTGGGACTTGCCCAGGTGTCACCCAGACTGGCTAATTGTTTCCAGGCGATCGCGACTCAGGATTCAACTCTACCGATGATTGATCAAACCATTCCCGCCCAAGCCAGCTACAGTTTAACCACCGGATTACCGGGACTCGATGGACTTCCAGGACGTTGGTTGGTGGTAGAACTCCTGATCCTGTTGGCACAACAAGGAGATACCTACAGCCGCACAGAAGCGGGTTGCCAATTACTCAATCGACTCAGCCGTACTCGTTTCTTCAAGAATGGCGTCCTCGCCTTTGCCTCAGCCCAAGCCCCCCGGTGGCTGGTGATCAGTCAATCGGCGGCGGCGGCGTATCATTCCTCTCTGGGGGTGCAGATGGGACAAGGGGGATTACTTCATGTCGGCGAACGATGGCTGTGGACATTAGTTCCCAATGCCTTAAACGTTAAAGGGATGGACAACCCCGTTTCCGTATCCAATGCAGCGACAAAAACCTTCGTCTCCGAACTGGGAATGGATGCCCAGCGCTGGTTTGTGGGGATTCTGTTGGGACTGATTCAGGTGTCACCAAAGATGGCGAAGTGGGTGCAGGCGATCGCGGATCAAGCCCCACCGCCTCTCACGCCTACTCCAGCTTCCCCAGTCATGTTCAATGATGTTCTCAATGAAGGAGGTTCCCTGGGGCGATGAATGTCAACGAACAAGTTCTCCTTAACCGTGTCGAAGCTTTACGCATTCCCCTCGAAGATCCCGCCTTACCTCTGGATTGGAAGGATTGGTATCACTTTATTTGGCTGGATCTGAAAACAGGAATCCGCCTACTCGTCAACGCGACTCTCATCGGCAGACCGGAACAGGGGCAGATGCAAGTTAGCTTTATTGTCAACTTGCCCTCCACCCAAATTACCCCAGAACTGGAATCCTCTCCCGCAGTGGCAACTTTTGGTACAACTTTTAGCCTAGACTGGCAACCTGACATGGTATGTCGTCACCCCTTACGTCTGCAAGGGAAGGGGATAAATCTGGAAATTAATGGCATGAACTCATCGGTTCAAGTTCACGACGAGAGGGCGCAGCTTTCCCTCAACGTTCAAGGACAAGCTGAAGCCATGCCCCTATTAGTAACCGAGGATGCGCCATTCGGGAGTGGGTTTATTGGGTGGGGATTAATTCCAGGGTTAAAGGTTTCGGGAAACGTATCCGTTTGTGGGCGATCCTTTGCCATTGATCATGACTGGTTTTGCTATCACGATCGCAATTTTGGTCGGTTTCGCTGGGGCGAGGATATTGGTTGGGAATGGTTTGTCGCTTATGTTACGGACAAAAAGGGCAGATCGTTCACACTCGTGTTAGATAAACGTACAAATAAAAACCATTCCATTAGTGGTTTACCCTATATTTTTATCTATTCTGGCACTCGCTTGCGGAAGGTATTTTTGGGGTCTACGTTACAAATTGATTGGGATTGGTCTGCCACTGCCAGTTTACCGTTACGTCTGCCTGGAATTATGGCGTCACTGTTTGGCGATCGCACAGTGAGTATGCCTCAACAGTTACAAGTGCAAGCGGCAGATGATCAGGATCAATTGTCATTAACCATGGCATTTGATGCCACTAGCGAGTTAATTGTACCCGATAATCAGAGTCGCCAATATACCTTTATTGAAGAAGTGACGGGTACGGTTGACGTGACTCTGGTGCTGCAAGGGGAAACAATACAAGCAAAGGGGTTTGCCTATGGCGAATATGTTCATTAGTTCGTTGTAAGCGCTTTAGCGCTTTTAAATAAACATCATCCCGGTTGCATCAACTCTCATTAATTTAAATGACTTCTTCAACAGTAACGATAACAGTTCAATCAGCGGGTGGATTCATGGGAGACTCAGCCCTAATCACCCTGAACAACCAAGAAATTGGCTTTATTCACTATAATCGCGGACTGAATGTTGCTGTTATCGATGAAGTAACAGGACAACCGTTAGTTTGCACCACATTTGATACCTTTTTACCGGGAAACGCCGACCGATTTGCCGATCTGGTGGAACAATTACCCAGTGGTCAAATTGTCGCGATCGCGGTTAAAGATGATGGGAGTGCCAACCTGAATCAACGGGCTAAACGCGCCTGTCAATCCCTGGGCAGTCGGCAAGTTTACGGTTTGAGATTTCGCACCTCTTGGGCGCTAATTGGTCAAAAAGATGCCCAACCCGGAATCGCCCAAGAAGAATTATCGGATTATTCAAATGTCGTCTGTTCTCGTTTACTTCCTGTCTCTGCGGATGCTGTAAAGCGTCCCAGCTTAGGGGTAATATCGGCAGGCGGGAATCAGGGAAATTTTGCCCAAATCACCTGGAATAACCAAGAGATAGGGATAGAAGGAGGATATCAACGGGGATTAAATGTTGTTGTCTTTAACCGTCACGATACAACTCAACAAATCAGTCGTTCCTTTGATTTATTTGCTAACCCAGAGAATGCTGATGCCTTTGCCCAACTGATTGAAGATTGTTCCCCAGAACACGGTATTGCTATTGCCGTCAAAGATGATGCTTTTGTCAATCTTTCCGAACGGGCAAAACAAGCCTGTGAATCCATTGGCAGTCGCTTGATTCGCCATCTACAATTCCGCAGTTCTTGGGCGATTGTGGGATATAAAGATACATTAGCCGATTCCGCCATAGAACAACTGAGTCATGAGCAACCCGTCGGATTTCGAGTTTGGTTAGAGAATGTCTCGGAACTGAGTTAAGTCGGTGGAGTTTCATTAAAGTGAACGGTTGAGATTAGGTGACTCTTAACAGTAAGGGGTTGAGGGTGATTTATAAAACTGGCTCCGGAGCGTACTATTTTCTTTTGTCCGACTACTTAGTTAAATAAATCGAGCAGATGAGAGGGGTATGAGTCAAGTCAAAACTAAAACGTTATCTATTGGTTATGGTATCTTCGCCAATAATATGAATTTTCATGAACTATCTAGATCAAAAAAGCAAAATAAGATATTATATTTTTTTGCCATTGTCAGACATTCTATAAAGCTGACAAAAATCATTTGACATGGCTTGCGCCTCCCTTAAACGTTAACTCAAAAACTTATTAAAGAGAATCCAGGTTACTGATGATGCAGATGTTCAAACCTAAAGAGGCATTCCTTGCCTCAGGTATGCTATTTTTGACGCTAGGAACTGTTAGCCCTCAGTTCCGATTCACCTCCCTGCGGCTGAGTCCAGTATTGGCTCAGGTTTCACCGGAGGAATTCGAGGTACCGGAGTCCGTTCCCCGTGGGACAACAGTGCGGCTGGATGGTTCTAGCAGTATGGCAAAGGTAAATCAAGCCTTAAAAGAGCGCTTTGAGCGACAGTATCCCAATAGTGATGTTCAACTCAATGCCGCCGGGAGTACCGCCGCCTTAGAAGCCTTGGTTAATGAAGAGATTGATCTGGCGGCGATCGGACGCCCATTGACGGCGGTAGAAAAGGCACAAGGATTAGTGCAAATTCCCTTAAGTCGGCAAAAGATTGCGATTCTAGTGGGACCCAATAGTCCTTACAAGGATATAGATATTACCTTCGAGCAATTTTCCCGGATATTCCGAGGCGAAATTACCGATTGGTCAGAACTTGGGGGTGAACCTGGACCAATTCAATTAATTGATCGCCCGGACTATAGTGATACCCGGCAGGCTTTTCAACGCTACGATGTGTTTAAAGCGGCATCCTTTAGAACCGGAGCCAATACCACCCAGGTAGATCGAGATAGTACTGATGCCGTAATTGAAGAACTGGGAAAAAACGCTGGCGGGATTGGGTATGCGATCGCGGATCAAGTGTTTGATCGTCAGGATGTGACAATCATCCCCATGCATAAAGTCTTTCCCGATGATGAACGCTATCCTTTTTCCCAATCCCTGTCTTATGTCTATAAGGAACCTGCAACGCCTGCGGTAGAAGCCTTTATCGGCTATGCTTTAGATCCCTCTAATGAGCAGGCAGTTGACGAGGCTGTTGCCGAAACCACCACAGAACCAGAAGAGGCGATCGAAGAACCCGCCGCCGCACCCCAGCTAGCCCAGGCACCGGATTCTCCGGATTCGCCCGAACCCGCCGCCCCTGTCGAGGTAGATGAGGCTGATGTCGATGCCCAAGCCACGCCACCCGGACTGATTCCCTGGTGGGTGCCGTTACTCATAGCCCTTTCGTTTCTAGCTGGTGGTTTCCTCGTCTGGCTGCTTAAAAATCGCGATGATGATGATCGTTCAGCCCGTCGTCCTTTTGCTGGGGGAGCTGGGGGAATAGCAACGAATGGCAAACCCACAAACACAGCAGGTGTGGCTGTTCCGCCTCCAACCCCAGTCGCTGCCCCAGCACCAGCCCCAGCACCAGCACCAGCCCCAGCACCAGCCCCAGCCCACAGCAGTTTACATTTAGTCCCTTATGATGGCAAAAACGCTTATGCCTATTGGGACGTAGCCCCCGCCCATATCCAGAATCTCCAGCATCAAGGTGGCAAAGATCTGGTAGTACGGCTTTATGATGTCACCGACAGCCTGATTTCGCCCCATCAGCCCCCCTATCTCCTCCAGCAGTTTAGCTGTGAGCCTCAACCTCCTTATATCCTGTTGACGCTACCCGCAGAGAATCGGGATTATTTAGCGGAGTTAGGGTATCTCACCCCAGGCGGAGAATGGCTGCTCTTGGCTACCTCAAATAAGGTGCGGGTTTCTCCGACAATTCCCATCAGTCCCGCCGTCACCGCCACTCCAAACCCACAAGCTTGGCTGGCGCCATCGCCCTACCCAGCCACGACAACCGCAGCGATGACTGCACCCCCTTCCCCATCTGGGTATGGAGGAGGATATTACCCGCCAGCCCCCGCTCACAGTCGCCTCTTTTTAGTTCCTTATGACGGCAAAAATGCCTATACCTATTGGGACATTGCCCCCGCTCAAGCCCAATCCCTCCAGCGTTTAGGGGGAGAAAAGCTGATGTTGCGTCTGTATGATGTCACCGATAGTCCTAATCCAGAGCGGGATCAGCCGCCGATGCTACAACAGTTCGGATGTCAGGGGGAGCAAAACTATTTACTGTTATCCTTACCCGCAGAGAACCGGGATTATTTAGTGGAACTGGGTTACTTGACCCGTGAAGGCTACTGGTTACCGTTGACGCGATCGGAAACTGTGCGGGTGACGCCGATTTTCGGGACGGGCAATGTCCTCCCAGGAGGCATAGGTCAAGGTGAAGGAACCTGGCTGTCTCATTCCCCGAATCTCTCTCACAGTCGCCTCTTCTTAGTCCCTTACAGTGGCAAAAATGCCTATGCTTACTGGGAATTAGCGCCCAATCAGATTCAAGCCTTAAAGCGCCAAGGGGGAGAAAAGCTACTGTTGCGTCTATATGATGTCTCCGACAGCTTAGATCCAGACCGCTATCGTTCCCACTGTGTCCAGGAATATGATTGTCAGGGTGCAGAGAATTATGTGCTGCTCACGTTTCCGTCAGCGGATCAGGATTACCTAGCTGAGTTGGGATATCTCACGGCGAGTGGGGACTGGCTCCCTATCGCTGACTCGGAAACGGTACGAGTAACGACTAATATTCCCACCGACAGCGATACGCTGTTCTTGGTGTCAAGGGATCGTAACAATTCGTACACCTATTTAGAAGTTCCCCCCACCGTGTTGGAGGCACTGAAGCATAAGGCGTAGTTGTAGCTGGAAGCAGGGGAAGCAGGGGAAGCAGGGGAAGCAGGGAAAGATGGGAAAGATGGGAAAGATGGGGGAGATGGGGAAGATGGGGGAGATGGGGCAAATTGTGTAGGGGCGGGTTTCACGACTATCTTTTCGGTTACACCCAGATGTAAATAGGGCTTGCTGACCTAAACGCCGAATTTTACATCAACAGAGGGTTGAAACCATTGCCCATTGCCTATTCCCTATTGCCTCTCCCCACCACAAGACTTATTCAGCAGACCCTAAATAAACCCGCCCCGACTTGACAAATGACGAATGACAAATGACAAATGACGAATGACCAACTTTTCAGATGCGGGTGAAGGAAGAAGTAAAGCATGAACCATAATGAAGCCCATCTCCATATCACTGTCCAGTCGGCGGCTTATAACCAGGGAAATTCGGCTCGGATTACTGTCAATGACGAAGAATTCGGGTTTGATCCGTACAATCGCGGACTGAATGTGGCGGTTATCCATGAAGTAACGGGTCAAAAGCTGGGTAGCGCCACCTTTGATACCTTTGGTGATCCCAGTTGTACGATCGCCTTCACCGAATGGATGGAGAGTCTGCCTGTTGGTCGAATTGTGGCGATCGCGCTGAAGGATGAGGGAACTGTCTATCTGGATGAGCGGGCGAAAAATGCTTGTGCGGCGTTGGGGGCGTATTGGGTTTATTATCTCCAGTTTCGCAGTTCTTGGGCGATGATTGGTCAAAAGGGAGCGACACCGGGAACAGCAACTGAAGCGTTATCGGATGAGCATGGTGTCACCTGTTCTCGTTCCTTTACGCTCCCCTCCATTTTCGCGAACACGGCGGCAATTTCGGCGACATCGGCGGGCGGAGAGTACGGCTTTTTAACGCATATTAGCCGGAATGGATATGTAATCCCAATTAAGGGGGGATATCAGCGCGGGTTAAATGTGGTAGTCTTTGAACCTGCTACTGGGAAGCCCGTGTTGAGTGGTTCCTTTGACTTCTTGGCCGATGCGTCTGTTGCCGATGCCTTTGCCCGGAAAATTGAAGCGATACCCGATGGGAAAATTGTGGCGATCGCACTTAAAGATGATGCCAGTATCAATCTATCCCAAGCTGCCAAAGATGCCTGTCGCGCGATCGGTAGCCGTCTGATTGATGAATTGCAATTTCGCGGGGCTTGGTCAATTGTCGGCTATAAAGGCGCGTCTCCGGATTCAGTTATTGAAAATCTGAATAATTCTGGGTTCACGTCGGTTAAAGCCTGGATGCCTTTAGTTATACCCTGCCCAACTTGGCAGCCTCAACAGAAGCTACAACCTCCAGATTTACCCGAAAAAGGGATCTTTGGCAGTGCAATTGCTATGAGTGGCGAGACAGCGATTATTGGGGCGCGTTTGGCTCAAGTGAATGGTTCTCCGGCTGTGGGTAGTGCCTATATTTTCCAACATACGAACGGTGTGTGGACAGAAAAACAGAAACTCCACCCCTCGAACTTTGGGCATCAAGATGTCTTTGGCAATGCAGTGGCGATTCAGGGAAATCTGGCGATTGTGGGTGCTTATCTTACCGATTCTCCCGATCGCCCAAATACCGGGAGCGCTTATATTTTCCAACCGGAAAATGGCGTGTGGGTAGAAAAACAGAAACTCCAACCCGCTGATTTACAGGCAAATGACTGCTTCGGGAGTGCGGTAGCCATGGGTGACAATTTCGCGATCGTTGGTGCTTATACCGTAGACGCCGAAAGTCGTCCTGAAGCTGGAAGTGCCTATATTTTCCAGCTTGAGAATGGGATGTGGGTAGAAAAACAGAAACTGCAACCGGATGACTTACAACGCGGGGATGGATTTGGCGGTGCAGTGGCGATTAGTGGGGAAACCGCGATCGTCGGGGCGCGTCTTGCCAAGGCAGATGGCGGTCAATTTGCTGGGAGTGCCTATATTTTCCAGTTAGAAAATGGGGTATGGGTAGAAAAACAGAAACTGCAACCTGCTGACTTACAATATGGGGATAATTTTGGGAATGCGATCGCGCTCAGTGGCGAATTCGCGATTATCGGTGCTTATGGTGTCGATGCCCAACGGTATCCCGATACTGGCGCTGCCTACATTTTCCAACATGAAAACGGGGTGTGGCAACAAACACAGAAGCTGCAACCCACTGACTTACAACGTCGCCATGGCTTCGGCTGTTCTGTCGCCATTCAGGGACAAGTGGCTGTCGTCGGGACTTCTGATGCTGGAAGCGCCTACATTTTCCAACTCAATCAGGGAACATGGCAGCAAAAACAAACCTTATACTCCCCGGAGGTGCAACCCAAAGACGGGTTTGGGTATACCGTTGCCCTAAGTGATGGAGTTGTCATCACCGGGGCGCATAATGCAGATGCTCAAGGGCGCCCTTATGCGGGTAGTGCTTACATCGCATTTGCCAACGAAACGTGAAACTCTACCTCCTCCCCTGGCTCAGGGGAGTTGGGGAAGAATAAGCGGTTCAGTCTTTAAACCTTAATATCAAGAATGGCTCTCATCCTTGTCGTGCGTTTAGCGAAGCCATGCCGAAGGCTTTAGCGAAGCCATGCCGCAGGCTTTGCATCTTGCTCGCTACTAATCTGAAGTTCCCCCGGGCGGTACAATATACCGCTCAATAGGACAACTGGATAACCTCTTCAATTAAAATAAAGCAATGAGATAGCCTACCCTAACTACACGACCTCCGACACTCATGAGTGCAACTATTAGCCCAAAAACCTTGCCCTTACCTCCCGGTAGTTTTGGTCTACCTTGGATTGGCGAAACTCTTGGTTTTTTATTTGATCCTGATTTTGCCGTTAAACGGCAACGCAAGTATGGCTCAATTTTCAAGACTAACATCTTAGGGCGACCAACAGTTGTTATGGTGGGGGCAGATGCCAATCGCTTTATCCTCTCTTCCGATATGGATTGCTTCTCCTGGCGCGAGGGGTGGCCCGATACGTTCAAGGAACTGTTGGGAGAGTCTCTATTTGTCCAAGAAGGGGAGGAACATAGGCGTAATCGTAAGTTATTAATGCCAGCGTTTCACGGCAAAGCGTTGGCAAATTATCTAGAGACAATGGATAGCCTCATCCAGGAGTATCTCAAAAAATGGGAACATCTGGGTACGTTCACCTGGTTTCCCGAACTCAAACAGATGACATTTGAGATTGCGAGTATCCTTCTTGTGGGCAGTAAACCCGGAGAAAATATGGCACAACTATCGCAGTGGTTTACGCAACTGACATCAGGTTTATTTGCCGTACCTTTACGCTGGCGCTTTTCGACTTATGGTAAGGCATTGGCAGCACGGGATAAGTTATTAGACTACATCGAACAAACGGTGCGAAAGCGACAGCTATCCCCTGCCCAGGATGCCTTGGGGTTGCTGGTACAGAGTCGGGATGAGGAGGGAAATGCCCTCTCCATGAACGAACTCAAAGCCCAAACGCTACTGCTGTTATTTGCGGGACACGAGACAACGACATCCATGCTGACATCTTTGGCTATGGCATTGGCGCAGCATGAAGATGTGTTAGCCAAAGCGAGGACAGAACAGCAGCAATTCACAACAGAGGGTGCTGTCACCTTCGAGCAATTGAAGCAAATGCCGTACCTAGAACAGGTATTGCGGGAAGTCGAACGCCTGTATCCTCCTGTGGCTGGTGGATTTCGAGGAGTGGTGAAGTCGTTTGAGTATCAAGGCTACCACATTCCCGCAGGTTGGCAAGCCCTCTATCGGATTCAAGGCACCCATCAAGATAGTGAAGTCTATACCAATCCAGAGCAATTCGATCCCGATCGCTTTTCACCCGAACGGGCAGAACACAAGCAACAGGAGTTTAGTTTAGTTGGTTTTGGTGGTGGACCGCGCATTTGTTTGGGACTGGCATTTGCTCAGATGGAAATGAAGATTTTTGCTGCTCATTTACTGCGTCATTATCGTTGGGAATTGCTGCCTAAGCAAAACCTGACAATGGATGCCATACCCACTTTACATCCTCGTTCTGGGTTACAGGTAAGGTTTGGTAAGCTTTAAGCTGCAAAGAAAAATTTTTGTAATAGGCAAAGCGATCGCTAAATTCTTTACTGGTAGAGAGGGCAGACTGAATAAACAAGTGTAACAATTTCCGGCAATGCTCAAACTCAAATCACTAGGCTTATCCATGATTGCCGCCTCAGTTGTCTTAGGCAGTCAAGCCCTTGCGTCGGTTCCTGCGTCTCTCTCTGATCGTAGACTTCAGCCGGATGGCGATCGCCTATCCCACAACGAGAGCGCGACCCTTGCTCACCCACACCGTGAAACCCTCATCAGGGGTATGGGGGCGATTGTGATGGTTGCCGGTGGAGTCTTCCTGTTGCTCAATTTTCGCAGGGCCAACAGAAATACAAAAACAGCCGACCTCAGTGGTGCCGACCTCATCAATGCCAATCTCAGTGGTGCCGACCTCAGTGGTGCCGACCTCATCAATGCCAATCTCAGTGGTACCGACCTCAGTAGTGCCAACCTCAGCGGTGCTGACCTTATCAATGCCAATCTCAGTGGTACCAACCTCAGCGGTGCCAACCTCAGATATGCCAACCTCAGGGGTGTCAACCTCAGATATGCCAACCTCAGTAGTGCCAACCTCAAATATGCTAATCTCAGCGATGCCGACCTCAACTGTACCTTACTCAGCGATGCCAACCTCAGCGATGCTAACCTCAGTGGTGCCTTGCTATTTTTTGTAAATTCACGCGAAGTTCAGAATCTTGAACCGCTTCAACTACAGGCGCAACATAAGCCTTTTTTATGTAATGTTGCACTGCCTTCCTACTCCCATCAACCAAAAGTGAATCCCAATCGCGACTGCGATCGCATTCCCCAACTTTTGAGCGATCGCTACAATATTTCACTCGAAGAGGCTCAAGGGATAGTCAATGAAGCTCGACAACACCGATGGGACTAGCAAAAACTGGCACAATCAGGACTGTTTCATTCTAGGAGAACGATTGAAATTGTCTGGGACAGATGAAGATGAACTCTATCTAGCTATGGACTGGCTATTGTCTAGGCAAGAGGAAATAGAAAAAAGTTTAGCGTCTATCCATCTGGTAGAAGCAGCATTAGTCCTCTATGATGTCAGCTCAACGTATTTTGAAGCGTACAGACGCGCCATGGCGCTACTACATAACTGATTCAACTTGTTTTATTAAGAAAAACAAACGAAGGTTGGCTTAGGGGGAACTCATCAGACATTATAGAAACTTGAGTGTTAGTGATTCATTAAGCTGAACGGTCTTTTTGAGCAATTATTTGCAGAATTTATAGAGGGTGAACTATGACCAGTCAATCTCAATCCGGGCAATCCGTTTTGACTCGTTCTCGTGATGTAACGATTATTAATATTGATGCGCGAGTTAACGATGATGACAATCCCGTCATTAAATATTTAACACCGGGTACCTACGAGGTTCAGTTTATTGGTCAATCTCAAGGTGGTATGTATGATGCCTGGAGTCGTTGGAGTTTTGTCTATGAATGTGAAGAAAATGGCGAAAATTGTACTACTGGATGGCTCAATGAATACTACATAACCTCCAGTGAATTTATCGTTAGTGTACCCACGACAGGTATATATGCAACACCAGAACTCGCTCGCTCGAAAGCAAAAAACACCTCATTTACCCTAAAATTTGGCAGTGAGGTCAGCTTTTTCATCAGTGATGACCTACTGGCGGATAATCAGGGGGGAGTCTCTTTACTGGTCAAACGACAAAATATTCGTCAACCCCCTTCATTACTGGGAAATTTAGTGTTAGTCGGGTTACTGATTGCTTCAGTTGCGCTAACCTGGTTCATCTTAGATCCTTAAATTAGTCACTCTAGCCAAGGGAGAATCTACCGTTTATGCCAATTCAGTTTTTTTGGAGTAGAGATAATTAATGAAGCGTCTGGTTGTTTGTTGTGATGGAACCTGGCAAAAACTAACGAGTCCTTATCCCACGAATGTGGTTAAGATTGCCCAAGCGGTTAAAGCAACCTGTAGTCAAAATATTCCCCAGCTTGTTTTTTATGATGAGGGCATTGGTACAGAAAACCCTTTTGCCAAGCTTTTGGGTGGAGCGTTTGGCAAAGGAATTGATCGAAATATACAAGACGGCTATCGCTTTCTTTGCTTAAACTATGAACCCGGTGATGAAATTTATTTGTTTGGGTTCAGTCGCGGTGCTTATACCGTTCGCAGTTTAGCGGGAATGATCTTTAACTCAGGGCTATTACCGCGAGAAAAGATCCGCAAAGCGCCTGAGGCTTACGAGAACTATCGCTCCCGTAAGGGTGAGGATAAACCCGATGCCTACAAGATGGAAAAGTTTCGCCAAGACAATAAATCTGAGCAAGTTCCAATTACACTGCTTGCTTGCTGGGATACCGTTGGTTCTCTAGGACTCCCTGATTTATCGCCGCTTTTTGCCTTTGACCAACAAATTAACCAGAAATACGCCTTCCACGATACCTCATTAAGTCCGATTATTAAGAATGCGCTACATGCTGTTGCTATTGATGAGCAGCGTCAGGTTTTCAACGTTACCCCCATGGAGATAAGCCGCAGGAGCGAATATAAGGGTCAACCTGTGGATCAATTCTTACGTCAAGTTTGGTTTCCCGGCGTTCACGGATCAGTAGGTGGTGGCTCTCAAGAACAAGCTGGTTTATCCGATGGAGCGTTGCTGTGGATGATTGAATCCATTGAGCAATTGCGTCAGCAACAACGTCTGGGATTGGAACTTGATCCAACCGTCATCGAATATGGTATTCACCCTGATCCAACTATCATGTTCAGTAATGAACCGCAGAGTTTGATCGGTCGATTAACATTCAAAACTGGACAGATAACCCGCACAGTAAGTGATGACTTTAATGAGCTGCATGAGAGTGTTAAACAACGGTGGCAAAAAGTTTTTGACTACCGACCTACCAATCTGGGAAAATTCAAGGCTTTATTAGATAAACACGGAGAGCAATAGATACTTCCCTAACTTTATTATGGGTAACATAAATCCACAGACAAAGAATTATGATACCCGGAGCCAAGAATTTCCCGATCAATTCATAAATCAGTCGGGGTGGGTTTAGTCACATTTTGATGAAAGCAGAAATGATAGCAGTTAAACCCGCCCTGATACAATCAAATTCAGGTTTTCTTGAGGCAAACCAAAGGTAAAACCTAGATTTTTATGTCAGCGAAGCCCACTATCAACCTTCTAAACTGAAACACCATGATTACTCCAACGGCTGATCAAATCGCTCAAACCAAAAAAGCGATTGAAAATTATTACATTTCCTGGTTCTATCATCCAGACAAACGGGAAGGAGTGGCTCCTTTTTATCAGATGCATGAACCGGGAGAATCAATTCACGGAACAGTGATGATTTTTCATGGCTTTTCTGCTAAACCGATGCAAATGTTTCTGGTGGGTGACTATCTCTTTCGCAACGGGTTTAATATCTATCAAATTCCTTTAGCGGGTCATGGGTTTCTGCCACCTGATAATTATTGGCCCCAAGTTGACCTCAAGCCAGAATTTCGTGATCCTCTGCGGGAAGAAGCCAGAAAAGATGCCGTTTTAGATCTTTTCTTGTCCAATCGTGATAATAAATCACCCAAGCAATTTCAACGATTGACCACGTTTCAGAAGATGGCGCTGATTGGTCGAATCATCAAAATGGCACCCCAGCTATTGGATATGGCATTGGCAATTGAGCGACCCAATGACTCTGATTTTGATCGCTATTTCACATCGTCCCATCTGAATTATTTGACCAATGCCCAGGAACGTCTGACAGAACTGGATGCGATGCCAGGACCAATATATACGGTAGGACTTTCTGTCGGTGGTGCCGTTGCCTTAGGTTTGGCGGCATCTCGACCTGATCGGATTAAAAAGGTGGTAGCTTATGCTCCCCTTTTGGAAGTATCTAATGAAGTTAATGAGCGTTACATTAACCTCACGGGTCCCTTAGACTTGAGGGAATTTTCTTGGGAACAAAACATTAGTTTTCCGGTTGGCTGTTTAACCGCTGCTAACCGTTTTGGTGCTTTTGTTCGGAGTGATAAAAACCGAGAAGCGTTAGAGAATATTCCTACATTTTTGGTATTAACGGAGAACGAAGACGCGGCTGATCTGAAAACTAACCAGAGATTCTTTGACCAAATCGGGGCGAAAGGCAAGGGACACTGCTACTATCTCTATCCAGCCAGTGACCTTGTACCTCATCCTATGGTAGACCCGATGGAAGTGAGTCAGGGAATGACGAATCGTTTCTGGAAGAGTTTGTATCAGGAAACCTTCCGCTTCTTGACGACAGGAGAGGTTGATACGGATAACATGAGCAACCTTGAGGAAGCACCGGATTTACCGCCGATGCCGACTTATTCGTAACGGGAAGCTGGGGAAGCTGGGGAAGCTGGGGAAGCTGGGGAAGCCGGGGAAGCTGGGAGAGATGAGTAAGTTAACTCAAAACTCTACCTTACCTATTACCTATTACCTATTGCCCATTGCCTATTGCCTATTCCCTGTTCCCTGTTCCCTAACATAAGACGAATGACATAAGACATAAGACAAATGACAAATAATGAACAGTTAGCACAATGGTTATATCGCCTTGTAGAAATCCTGCGTAGCCAAGGAAATTCGACATGGCGCAGGTTGGTTCAGACTGTTTCTGGCAAAACGGCTGTCATTGAACTAGATGGAACTCAGTTACAACTGTGGGCGCTGGGAGAGGAACAGTTGCAGGTTCAAATCGAATCCCTAACCGAACCCCAAGCCGTTCACTTTTGCAGCGATGCTGAAACCCTGAGAGATATCATAACGGGGGCTATGACATTGGATGCGGCGGTAATGAGTGGCAAAATTTATGTTAGGGGTGATTTACCCGACTTACTGGGTATCAATCAAGTCGTCATGGGCATTTTAGCCGACAGTGCGATTAATTTACAGTTACAACGCCTCTGGAACGAATTTGATCACCTCTGGTTCCATCCCCCCTCTCCTCCCCCTTGTCAATCCCTTGACCAACAAAAACCATCCTGTGGTTATCTGATTAACCAGATACCCGCCGATGTACTCAGTATTGAAGTGGATTGACATCACCCGAAAGGGCGATATACACTGAGTTTTCGCCGTCTGCTTGGTAAATTTTACGGAGTTTTACCAAGATTCTTAATGAAGATTTAAGATTTTTGACAATTTCGGTTATTGGCGGCGATCGCGCCTATTCTGATATACAGAGCGCTGATTAACGGCGACGCTAACGTTCTGTTCACTCACTTGCCATACCGAGCTAATTATTTTATGACTACTCTACCTACATTGATTCGTTCCCTTGCTTTAACCGCCCTACTCAGCTTTATTGCTCCCGTTGTCCTCTTCTTGGGATTTTTCGCCTTTCTATGCACTATGAGCTGGGTTCCTGGCTTGGAAACCCTGGGTCAAACAGGCGCAAACGATTTGTTACAGTTTTTGGCGATTTTTGGGAACGGCTGTTCCGTGGAAGGGCTGATCGTGATTGGCTTAACCTGTAGCTTTGTGGCAGCCTTATTTGATACCTACGCCTTCTATAGCTATCAGCATCTTAACGACCACTAATATCGACCATTGTAACCAATGATTTCCTATATTCGGTTAGATTACCTTGGGCAACCTGGTTATGGTGCAGCCAATCTCCCGTCATCAACCTGACGGGAGACTTTTAGCTAACCAGGAGCCTGAACCCAATTTTTCAATCAATCAAGACTGATCTGATCCCAGGGCGGCGGCTGTCTTCTCGCGATTGAGCTTGAGAATTAACACACCCAGGGGAGGTAAGCACAAATCCAACGAATAGGGTTGATTGTGGAACCACCATTCATCCGTCCACTTACCGCCTAAATTCCCCATATTGCTCCCACCATACTCGCGAGCATCACTGTTAAACAGTTCCGTGTAGAAGCCCATTTCTGGAACCCCGATCCGATAGTGGCTATGGGGCTGAGGTGTGAAATTGCAAACCGTGACCACAAACTCTTCAGAATCCTTAGCACGGCGGATAAATGCCACCACGCTATGGCGATTGTCACTACAATCAATCCATTCAAACCCGGCTTCGGCATAATCTTGGGTATAGAGGGGAGATTCTCGTCGATAAACCTGATTCAGATCACTCAGAAACAGCTTCAACTGCTGATGGGGTTCGTATTGTAGTAAATGCCATTCTAAATCGCCCCAGACATTCCACTCACTCCACTGACCGAACTCCATGCTCATAAACAGGGTTTTCTTGCCGGGATGAGTGAACATATAGGTAAATAAGCAACGGACATTGGCAAACTTTTGCCACTCATCCCCAGGCATTTTGCCCAGCATGTTGCTCTTCCCATGCACAATCTCATCGTGAGACAGCGCCAGCATGTAGTTTTCGGCATGGTGATACCACATACTGAAGGTGATATTATTTTGGTGGAACTGGCGGAACCAAGGGTCCATGTGGAAATAATCCAGCATGTCGTGCATCCACCCCATGTTCCACTTCAAATTAAAGCCCAATCCGCCAACGTAGGTGGGCCACGACACCATGGGCCAATCCGTTGATTCTTCGGCAATGGAGAGGATACCCGGAAAATAGCTAAAGATTACATGATTCGCCTGTCGCAGGAAATCGGCGGCTTCAATGTTCTCCCTTCCCCCATACTGGTTCGTCACCCATTCTCCCGGTTTACGACAGTAGTCCAGGTAAAGCATCGAGGCGACAGCATCCACACGAATTCCATCGATGTGGTATTTGTCAAACCAGAACAGGGCGTTGGATACCAGGAAGTTACGGACTTCGTTACGGTTGTAGTTGAAAACTAAGGTTCCCCACTCTTTATGTTCACCTTTGCGGGGGTCAGCATGTTCATACAGGTGAGTCCCATCAAAGAAGGCTAAACCGTGACCATCTTTGGGGAAATGACCCGGTACCCAGTCCACAATCACGCCAATCCCGTTCTGGTGACACTGATCCACAAAATACATGAAATCGTCGGGTGTGCCATAGCGAGAGGTGCAGGCAAAGTATCCGGTAACCTGATACCCCCACGAACCATCAAACGGATGCTCGGCGACGGGGAGTAACTCAATATGGGTAAAACCCAAATCTTTAACATACGGAATTAAGCGATCTGCTAATTCCCGATAGGTGAGAAATCGCGCTCCCGGTTTGAGATCAGACACCATAACCACGGGTTCAGGCTTGCCATCCGCGCCAATAGCGGGTTCGGCTGAAGAACCATGCAGCCATGAGCCTAAATGCATTTCATAGATAGAAATTGGCTGAGTCAGCGTATCGGTATGGCGGCGCTGCTCCATCCAGTCTTGATCATTCCAGGTGTAGGCATCAAGATCGGCAACAATCGAGGCGGTTTTGGGGCGGATTTCTTGGCGGAAACCATAGGGGTCAGATTTTTCGTAAATATGCCCGTCGTAGTTTTTGATTTCATACTTGTAATGGTCGCCAACTGCCACTTCTGGGATAAACAGTTCCCAAATTCCCGTGTCACCTTTCCGCATTTGGTGCTTGCGCCCATCCCAGTGGTTAAAATCACCTAAAACCGAAGCGTTGCGAGCATTTGGAGCCCAAACTGCAAAGTAGACACCCTGAACTCCATCTATTTCCGTGGGATGGGCTCCTAGTTTTTCGTAGATGCGATGATGATTCCCTTCGGCAAATAGATGCCGATCCAAGTCGGTTAAGCGGGGCGAACGGAAGGCATAAGGATCATAGATCACCCGCTCATGTTCGCCTTCCTTGAGGCGTAATTGGTAGTTTGCCAGTTCTTCGATATCGATCTGACATTCAAAAAAGTGGGGATGATGCACTGATTGCATCGGATAGTCTTGGCGTTGTTCTGGTAGCACAACCCACACGGCGTCAGCATTGGGGAAATACACCCGTACTGCCCAGGTGGTCTTTCCATCCTGTTCTAATCGGTGTGGACCGAGGACTTCAAAGGGGTCGTGATGTTGATTCCAGACAATTCGGTCAATCTGTTCAGGGGCAATCATGGGAAACATCGAGGTATCTACTTCAGTGAATGGAAAATGGGTGTTAAATAATTTTAATATTTATATACTTTTTTGATTTTTTCTACACATTTGGCGAAAATTGGGGTATATGAACGGATTATAGCCTGTCGATTGGGTCATGTATCCAGCGCTACCCTTGAGGACAGAGTGGGACTTCCAGGGTTTTCGGCTTCAGCTAAAATGGGGTGACTGTCCGCACGAAATCCAGCAGTTGCAGCAGAAAAACAGTTTGCTGGATCTCAGGATCGAGTTCCGGGGGAGTTTCGCGCTGGGCTAATTCGGCTTTAAGTTGGGCGTATTCGGCGGCGGTAAGCGGTTCCCCATCGATAGGCGATCGCGCTTCGGTGATTATCTCGGTTCTCAACACCTCTTCGGGTAAGTCATCTGGGGGAGGTAACGCCAAAGTCGGTTGAGCCACCCAACCCATTAGTCCCAGACAGATACTAAAAAATATACCCTTTTCCACGCTTTTAAGCTAAAAATAGTTTTCAGTGTACAGACCTAACATACTATATCTGTTTTGAGTTCGCGATCGCTTCCCTAACGCTTCACCCATCCGTTATGAATAAAGCAACCCACTCGCGTTAAACCGCCTTGGGTTCAAACCCAAGGAACCAAAAGCTCAAGTAAGCTTTAGCTTACTACATTCAACACTTTGAACCCATTTTCACGGGTTTTAGCTTTTAGCCCGAACTTTAGCGTAAGTTAGCTCCCTCACCAGATACCGTGAAAATTTAGAAAATTTCTTCTTCTTCTTCGGTATCCGCGACAAGATTAATTTCTTGTCGTATCCACCGCCAAATAAAGTCTTGTTGTTCAGGTGAGAAGCCACATCGATCCATCTCAGCTTGCACTTTATCGTCGGCTACTGGCTCAAAACGTGCGATCAATATCCAGCGGATGCCACCGAAAAAATACCAATCATTTTCTTGAATAATGTTACGGGTGGAAGAAAAATGATTGTGGCATGATTTTTGATCTAATTCTAACGTTGTAGATAATAATGCAAATACTCCAAATATAGTATCTGAACCTTGATTTAAAGAATTCTGTAAATTATCCCCATAAAAAAAACTAAACCTAGATAAGATTGCTGTGTCATATTGAATAATCCTGATCCAAGGTAGTGAAGAGTCAAGCAAAAGTTTGCCTATTTTTTTTAAGTCATTTAGCTGGCTCTCAACGCCTGTCATTTCGTTGTATAAGTCGCGGTATTTATTCATGAAACCAATTAAACATGCAGCAACCGAAGCCCAGGCAGATGGAAATATAGCAAATATTACCTCACGAAAAATACTATCTACACCATGCCAATTAATCAAGTTTTCCAGAGAAGCTTTTTCATGGAGCCAAGCTTTATGGCAAAGTATAAAGTATTTGGGATACAGTGGCTCCATGCAGTCAGAACAAGCATCGAAAATTTGTCTAGAGAGATTTCGCCAAACATGGGAGATGATTTCAAAAATAACAAGGGTTTCAGGTTCACTACTATTTTTGCATCGTTCGACCAGTAATTTCTCTAAAGTATCCGCAATAGTTACCCGATTCTCATGTACAGCATTGAGCATTAATAAAGTTGTTCCGGATTTTATAAAATTCAGGGAAGTCCACGCTGGATAAGACTCTATATAGATCAGTTTCGACTCAGAATATAGTAAGTATTCAATACAAGCTGTGGCAATCTTCCGAGTCACCTTGGGACTGGGAACCATAAACTCTAAACATCGTGCCGCAAAAGACAGTAAATTTTCTACTTCCTCCCCTTCAGCCTCACGAACAGCATAAAGGACAGTAGTGAGTAATTTATCCCCAGCCCCTTCTGAATTCTTACCTTTGATCTGAAAAGCCAATTGTGCGACAACATCCCATTCCTTCTTGGCAATCTTGGGCAAAAGAAACTCCGCTAACTCCTTAGCTGTCTCCTGAGTTCTAAACAAATAGAGTGCGGTAAAATATTCTAGAAAAGTACGATGGGTAAATTGATAGAGTTCCTCACCATCTGCCGTTGTTCCTATCCCCGTAAATACCCACGCCCGTCCCCGACAGAATTGGATAAACTCACGCGCAGCCCTTTCTGCTTGATCGCGGTCATCAAAACGATGTTCTAACAAATATTCAGAGAGTTTAACAATAAGCTGGTGTTCGGTTACGCCTCCCTGTAAACCTTGATCATCATAAAGCCAATGGGCAAGGTATGCAATCGCTGGTCGAATATTATCCTCAAAGCGAAACTCAACCGGAATATCTCGATTTTTATCCCATTTCTCAAACAACATTTCGGCGCATTTTTCATACACCTCCGGGCGATTCCGGGGAATGTAACCTTCGCGCCGATAGAGGTTACACATCAACGCTAACATTAGCGGGTTAGAACGCAAATCGGAGACAAATTTGCTCTCCTTGAGAAAGGCTTCTGCCTTTTCTTCCGGTTCTTCGTTGACATTAAACCATGTCTTGACATATTCTCTGACTTGATTTTCATCAAAAGGAGCCAGCCGAAAAACCTCAAATTTTTCTGGATCAAGAGGTGCTTGGTCATACCCCACTTCTCTGGATGTCACCAGCACAGGGACTGAGGGATAAAGATTACAGAATAATTCAATATCACTGCTAATTTCCCGGCGATAGCGAGTATCCAGCAGTTCGTCTAATCCATCAAAAATAACCACAACTCGACCCGTCAAGAGTAAATAGTCAAAGGCTCCAGATGGTGGCGGTGTTTGATAATCAGAATTCGCTTTTGTTTCGATATATTGTACAATGGAACAGTTGATTTGTTTTTTCTTTGCGCCATAATCCCGCAGGATGACCAGAATTGGTGTCACTTGTCTACCCGCAAAGGGGCGTTCTGAATAGCAGGTTGCCAAAACATGAGCGAATTTCTGGGTAAAGGTGGATTTACCGCCACCCGGATTTCCCAGTATAACAGCGCGATAAATGCTATCGAGAAACGTTGTAATTTTTAGGGATTCTGGTTGATTGGTTTGTTTGGTGGGAGTTGGGATAAAGTTGGGGCAAACATAGAGACGATTGATCGGGAGTTTCTGCGCCTTGTCGAAATCGGGAGGAATGATATATTTGTGGCGTTCACCAACTTGCTGGCGATAGTTTTCCTCAAAGGTTAGAATTGCTTTAATATCGGGTTTTTGTGGTGCTGTTAATAGGTTAAGCGTCTTTTGAATTGTCGCAATTTCATCCCGCACGATTTGATGACGGAATGCTGATTTTGCCTCATGCGCGGAAAGTCTACCCCTGTCAATCGCGATTTGTAGCGCTTCTTCACATCCCTCAATCAGATCATCTAAAATTAGATTTGCTGCGTCTTGCAGTTCAGATTCTGGGATGTTGGTATAGTAAGAGAATGCGGCTAACCATTCCTGACGGATTAGTTCAAAATTATTTTGTGGATGATCTGAAAGTTGGGCGGCGTAAATTTGACGGACGATGGTTTCGGCGGGTGGAGATTCCAAAAATAAGCAAATTTGGTCAATTTCGGCGGGTTCATAACATTGGATTTGTTCTGATACTGTCTCGGCGGCTTTTTGGAGAATGGGTTGTAAGGCTGTTTCATTGAGTTTCCGGCGTTCTAGGATTTCTTTGCCAATGAGATGCTTTCCTACCTGACGACTGACTGGTGTGAGAAGTGGGGAGAGTCCTTTGGCAATTAGGGTTAAGTTTGGCTCCATGGTTGTATGCTAGGGGAGTTATGATAGGAATAGTTCTATAGTAGTAGATGCGTGAGTTTGATCGGCGCTAAAGCGCAACTACAAGCGCAACTACAAGCGCAACTACAAGCGCAACTACAAGCGCAACTACAAGCGCAACTACAAACCTTTTTATGACAGGGAATTATGAAGGTTAGTTTTGGATTTGGGTACATCGCCAGCCTGATTCTATTGGCTAGTTATCCGGTGCTGACAATATTGACAGAAGCGACTCCGGCTGTAGCGGATGATACGGGAGTGATTCGGAAAGTTGTACTCCTGGATTTATGGGAAAGGGGGAATGGGTTTCGGTTGTCTCCAGAAGTTACCCAAATTACAGTTGTTGAAAATTATGCGATCGCGCACTGGTTTTGGGACAATGTGGCTGGGGAGACGGTTGTGATTAATCAGAATAATCAATGGCAGGCGATCGCGTCAACTCAAACTCCATTTACTCCTAGCACCCTGGCTAACTATGGGATTCCTCGTGAGACGGCGCGACAGTTAATTAATCGCGATCGCGCTAATCCGAATACACCCTCAGAACAACCTCCGGTAGCGAATCTATTCACCCCTGTCTTACCGCAACTCCAGCAACAAACCGACACGTTGATTTTATTACCCAGCCAAATGCCGAAGTTTAGACAGCGGATTTATGTGAATAGTTTTAGGTCACCGAATACTTATAGTGTTGCCTTAAGTTTAAAGCAAAACTGCAATGGAATGCCCGATTGTACTGTAGGTGCATTTAGCGCCACGCCAGTGAATTCCAACTATTCTCCCGGTGATGGATTCATCAAAAAAATTCCGCTCACCAACGATATCTGGGGATACTTTACACCAAGTCGATGCCAGAGTATTTGTACACCAGCGGTGATTGAATGGGTGTGGCGAGATACCCATTACCGAATTGCCTTAAAAGGGATGGGTACAGATGTTAATCGAGCCGAAGCGATGATGGTCAACATTGCTAATTCTGCGATTGAAGCCGGACCCCGTTAACATCCTTATAAGTGGGTGGACATAAAGTTAACGGTTGAGATTAGGGAACTCTTAACAGGGAACAGTAAGGGTTTGAGGACGATTCAAAAAACTTAATACAGTGCCGTTTTATTTTGTCAGACTACTTATCAGTTAAAGACTTACATTTTGGTACGACATGAAAAGGTTTTAACCCGTTTTAACGGGTTTTAGCTTTTAGCCCGAACTTGAGTTCAGGGATTGAATTCAGGGCTGACTCTTGGCTGCAAATGCCCACCCGTTAACAATAGGCGAAAAAGCAGATACCATAAATCAAGTGCTTGGGCATTCTGCCCTCTGCATACAAGCCCTCTGCCTTATGCTTGCTTTTATGACAAACTCTGTACCATTACGCGATCGCTGTTTTCAACTGATTGATGAAATTGTCGCCGCGACGCTGAAAGGAAAAATCCGATCCAAGCGACAGGTTTACCAAACGCTGGCGTCAGGTGTCAGCAGTGGAACCGGGGAAATCTTTGAACGCTGTCTGGATGAACGCCACAACACCACTCAGGAACAAATCGATAATCCAGAGAGTGAACTCAAACAAGCTAAAGCGATACGGGCGCAACGGGCGCTGAATATGATTAGCAGTGAATGGGAACGAGTACAGCAGGAGAATCAAGTATCTAAGGCGATCGCAACCGCTATCCAGGGAATTACCCAAGCTGATCAGAGTGAACGGTTGAGCGCTTGGCTACGGGCGATCGATCCGAATCGAGAACCTGTCCTGAATCTATCTCAATTGGCTCAATTAGCCAAAACACTTCAGCAGGAAGCCTCCGCTAGTTCCGACAGCGATCGCGCCAGGGAACTTGAACAGCTAGCCCAAGGAATTACTGGGGGGTTAGCCGCTTGGGGCAATTTAGAAAACGATTTAGTAAGCTGGATTTATGAGCAAAGTCAGGGTTCCTTGGGATTTGAAGAACTGGCTGAACAACGAGGACCTTGGGGACTTTGGGCAAAAAAAGTGAATCGTCCTCTACCTAAGTCATTGTTCCAAGCGCTGGCGTATAATCAACCCCTCGATGAATGGATTCGCCAACAACCAACCTTAGAACTAGATACTTGGGTGGAATTAACCGTGGTTCTGCAATGGTTACAACGTCGGTTAGTTCAGTGGTTTGATCAACGAGTCTATAACTCCAAAATGGGGGCGAGACTTTCGATTTCCACCTTTATCGTATTTGCAGTAATCTGGTCACAAATTGCCCTGGCATTAAATCAAGCAACGGTTCCCCAACGAGAACGTTTAGTGGATAGTTGTTTTCAGGCGACGTTGCAAATTCTCCGCACGTTTGCCCAACGGGAGTATTTTCCCCTGTATGGCGGTGTTTTTGCCTCCTTAAGTGGAAATTATCTGCGGAATGCGATGGATTACCTGGATGAACCCTTACGGCGCGTCGAGGGAACCGAAGAGAAAGCGCGAATTCTCACCTTATTAGGCTATTCCCAACGGGCGCAAGGTCGATATAATCGAGCCATACAATTCCATGAGCAAGCTTTAGAGATTGCCCGTTCAGCGAGCGATCGCGTCTGTGAAATTGCTAACTATAATCATTTAAGCCGTATTTGTGTGGCACAGAAAAATTATGCCGAGGCAATTAATTACAGCCAACGGGCATTAATTTTAGCACGGCAAGCCGGGGATAAATTAGGCGAAGCCAACGCCTTAGCGAATTTAGGCTATAGTGAGGTCTTTCAAGCCCAACAGCAAGCCCTTGATCCTGATATCTACGAAAGCGCGATCATGTACCTGCAACAAGGGCGGCAATTATTAGAAAAATTAGGCGATCGCCAAAGTCAAGCCCTGTGTTTATGTAGTTTAGGCATTGCTTATGTGGTCATGCAAAAACCGCAAGAAGCGATTACCTATTTAGAACAAGGGTGGCAAGCCGCACAATTTTCTGGGGATTTATATTTGCAGGGACTCAATTTAGCCTATCTAGCCCAAGCCTATTATCAGTTACAAAACTGGAGTAAAACGATTTACACAGGTAGCTTGGGCGGATATTTGTTAGAGCAGATTGGTACAGAAGACTGGCGCAAAGCTGTAGGATTATTGACGATTTTGCAGGGGCAATTGGGAGGAGAAGCATTTCAAGATTTATTGCAGCAGCAGCGGTCAAAAATCATTCCCTTAATTGGGGTAGATGGATATGATTATCTGCCAGAATTATTGGAAAAATATCGAAATTTGATGTGATTTATCATTTGTCATTACCGTTAACTTTAATTGTACCCACCTACTTATGATATTAGGGTTTGACCCAGGACGAGATAAATGTGGTTTAGCCGTAAAAGGGAAAGACCAAAAGATTTCCTATCATCAAGTGATACCATCAGATCAGGCGATCGCAACCATTAAACAACTATCTCAGCAGTTTCCCATCGAGACAATTGTCATGGGGAACCAAACCACCTCTAAGCAATGGCAAGGGAAAATTCGTGAAGTCATTTCCGCTCCTATTCCCATTGTCTTAGTCGATGAACGCTATAGTACATTAGAAGCCCGCGATCGCTACTGGCAAATGTATCCCCCCAAAGGACTCCAACGCCTAATTCCCCAAGGGATGCGCCAACCGCCTCGACCGATTGATGATATTGTCGCTATCTTGTTGATTGAGCGCTACTTACAAACTCAGACCTAAAAATTAGTCAGGGCAGGTTTTGAACAAACGTTATCATCAATAGCGATACCAAAGTCCCTAAACCCGCCCCTACAAACCATGTTTCCTCGAAAGCTGTGAAGGGTTAACCCTCAACACTCTTATAATTCCGCCCGAATAGTAAACGCATAATCTCCTCCTGGTTCCAACTGGTAATCGCAACGTTCTAAAAATCGACCCAGTGGTTCTTGAATTAAAGCACGTCCCAAAGCAGGTCTGACGACTAACTGACCTTGACGGAAACGCCATTGAAACTGCCACTCATAAGCAGCCGCTTGAACTTCTCCCTCGATTTTGCCCCGTTGCCAAGAGTGCTGGGTAATCCGAACGTAGGCAGTGGTTTCCGGTAAATTCTTAGAACTCACAGCTAAACCTATTCAGCTTAAACATTATTCTGGATGCAGCTTAGGGCGCACAAGTCCCGATTCGAGCATTTTATACTAAACTACCGGAAAATCCGTGATTGTCAACTCTAGAACTGAAACCGTGACCGATGAGTATTTCGAGAAGCTCAAGACCAAGTATCCATCAAGGCACAGTAAACGACATGGCTGTCTGGGAGAGAAGTGAGTACAATAAACGATGAATCCTCAAATTATTGATAACCATGGGTCAATCTTAGCAAGAAAAGTTATGCCAAAAACTCACCCCCCCGTCAAACTGCGCTTGTGGACTATTGAAGAGTACCATCGAATGGCTGAAGTGGGCATTTTGCAGCCCGATGAATCGGTTGAATTAATTGCAGGACAGATTATTAAAAAAATTAGTCCCCAAGGAAGTCCTCATGCGGCGTCAATTAGACGCACGGATCGGGTATTTAGTCACCGTTTGACAGAGCAAGTGCTGATCCAGAAACAACTTCCGATTCAATTAAATCACAAGACGATTTGCGATCGCTACAGCGGATTCATCCCCCTTGCCAAATTCGGTACACTGAAAAAAATAAATAGTATAGGAGGGGATAATGACCCAGAATAATCGCTCCCAATGGGATGCTGGTCGATTTGTCAAAACATTAGCTTACTTTGAGGTAATCCCTTTTATTAGCTGTTTAAAACGCTTATTTTCAGGTAATACACAACATCATAAACCAAGCCAAAGTGGAGGAAAACGATTGGGTAAGATACTGGTAGCAGGTGCAACGGGTGGCGTCGGGAAGCGAGTCGTGCGGCGTCTAATGGAACGGAATTATCCGGTACGCGCTTTAGTCAGAGATAGTCAGCGAGGGCGGGAAATGCTGGGAGATAAGGTGGAACTATTTGAAGCCGATATCACGATCCCAGAAACCTTAACTCCTGCCATGATGGAGGGTATCTCCGCCGTTATTTGCTGCACGGGTGTTCGGGTGCAACCTGTGGAAGGAGATACGCCAAACCGGGAAAAATATTATCAAGGCATTAAATTTTATATGCCAGAAGTGGTTGATAGTCCCGAAATTGTAGACTATCAAGGGATTAAAAATTTAGTTCAAGTTGCGGCACATCATCTCGAACCCGGAAAACAACTCATTTTTGATTTCAAAAATCCCTCAGATGACGTAAAAGAAACCTGGGGGGCTGTGGATGATGTCGTGATGGGTGGTGTGAGTGAAAGCTCAATTCGTCTAATTGATAATGCGGCATTATTCAGTGGCACAGTATCGACAAAAAATTCGGGTGGTTTTGTTTCTGTTCGTACCCGTAATTTCGAGCCACCTTTAAATTTAGCCGGATATGAGGGGATGGAACTTCGCGTTAAAGGCGATGGACAACGGTATAAGTTTATTCTGAGAACAGAATCAAGGTGGGATGGCATTTCCTATTGCTACTCATTTGATACTGAAAAAGATACCTGGATTGATGTTCAGGTTCCCTTTGAGGCACTAATCCCTGTCTTTCGTGCCAAAACTCTCCAGGATGCGGAACCCTTTGATCCGAGTCATATTTACGCCGTGCAATTGATGCTGAGTAAGTTTGAGTATGATGGCGCATTGAATCCCCACTTTGAACCCGGAACATTCTCCTTACAAGTAGAAACAATCAAAGCTTACAATGGTTCGACTTTACCCCAATTTATTATGATTAGTTCTGCTGGCGTTACCCGTCCAGGGCGTCCCGGAATTAACTTAGAAGAAGAACCACCAGCCGTGCGAATGAATGACCAATTAGGCGGAATTCTCACCTGGAAGCTGCGGGGAGAGGACGCCGTGCGGGAAAGTGGTATTCCTTATACAATTATCCGTCCTTGCGCTTTAACTGAAGAACCCGGTGGTAAAGGTTTAGCCTTTGAGCAAGGCGATAATATTCGAGGCAAAGTCAGTCGCGAAGATATTGCTGAACTGTGCCTTCAGGCGATAGAACAATCCCAAGCTTGTAATATCACCTTTGAAGTGAAAGAAACAGAAACAGATTCTCTCAATTGGGAGCAGTTATTTGCTAGCCTAAACTAACACGTCTTCAAAAATAGTTTGTAGTTGCGCTTCAGCGCCATCAGCGTTGAGCCGTGACTACAAACGCTTTCTCAAAAATCTTGATTATGTTAAAGGTTTATCCCCGCCTCAATCTGGATATTCGCTTCAGCGATATCATCCTAAATTTATTATCCTTTTTAACCATTCCTGATCGAGAAAAACAAACCCATGAAATTCAGTCATTTTGGCAAAGTAAAAAAGAGGTAATCGTTACTCTCTCAGTGAGAACCTCCCTGGATTTGCTGTTGCAATCATTAAATCTTCCGGCAGGTTCAGAAGTCTTAATGAGTGCCGTTAATATCCGGGATATGGTTGAAATTGTGAAACGACATGGACTTATCCCCGTTCCCGTTGATATTTCCTTAGATACACTGGCACCTTCTCTAGAATTACTAGAGGATCAGATTTCTGAACGGAGTCGATTGTTCATTATTGCCCATTTATTTGGAGCGATTACGAATTTAGCCCCCTATGCTAAACTCTGTAGAAAACATAATATTCTTCTGATAGAAGATTGCGCTCAAGCATTTGCCGGGTCTAAGTATTATGGCTATCCAGATGCCGATATCAGTTTTTTCAGTTTTGGTTCGATTAAGTCTTGTACAGCTCTTGGGGGAGCCGTGGCTCTGGTTGGGGATAAACAACTAGCTAGGCAAATAAAATCTATCGAGCAACAGTATCCGGTAAGGAGTGAGACTTGGTTTTTCAAACGACTGCTCAAGTATTTAGGCTTGAAATTTTTCTCAATTCCTTTAATTTATGGCACTCTCATCGCTTGTCTCAAATTACTGAATCAAGACGTTGATCGAGTTATTAATTCATTAACACGAGGATTTTCGCAGGGAGATATTTTGACAAACATCAGATATCGACCTCCACGTCAAATGCTCTCTCTGTTAAACCGACGATTAAGAATCTGTAATCACCATCACTTTGAACAAAGGCGGTTCAATGGACAGCGATTTCTCTCTCTACTTCCATCTGAAATTATTTGTCCCGGTCGTCAAGCAGAGTACCATTCATTCTGGGTTTTTCCGATCCTTGTCCCGAATCCAGAATTGCTCATGACACAACTGAGAGTGAATGGATTTGATACAACTCGCGGGACAACAAGTTTAACCTGTATCGATCGTTCTTATGATAAAAACCAACTCCCTGCTGTATATCCCCTACAGGGAAAACGCTTGATTGATCAAGTTCTTTATCTGCCAGTAGCTGCATCTTTTTCAGACAAAGAACTTCAGGATCTGGCAGAATTAGTTAATCAATTCATTTGAAATGAAAGCAGCCGAAACAGGTTCTTCCGATTAGCATCATTTGTTTTCGTCCCTAAATTCAGACAACGCCGCAAACTTTTCTGAATGAACTTGACAGATGGCACATTTTATTGTTTTTTTTAGAAAATAAACGGGAATGAAGTTTAGGAACGTGCTTTAAAATTGGCGAAAATGAATCAACAAAACGCAAAGACAATGAACGACGCTGAAATCGAACGACTTTGGCAAGCCTTCAGAGTTTTCGATGAAGATGGTAGTGGTGAAATTTCCGCTGACGAGTTAGGTGCCGTTATGCGATCGCTGGGTCAAAATCCCACAGACGCTCAATTGCATGACATGATGCAAGATGTAGACGTAGGGGACTTGCGGCTTAATAATATACCAATCAAGCTTGGCTGAGTTGATGAACACAGCTTTCCTCACTGGTACTTTATTTTTACGCAGCTCCCTTACCACAGATGGAGACGTACTGAACTGAAAACCGCGATCGCACTTACTCCACATCATCAGGTTCAACCCCCAACTCCCGCAATCGTGTTGCTAATCGTTCTGCCCTTTCCCGTTCCGCAACTGCCCTTTCCTGCGCCTGGATAGCCTCTTCTTCCGGCGTTAAAATCAACTCTCCCTCAACCGTCATCCACCGTAACCACAAACGGTTAATTCCTCGAAAACTTCCCTGCCATAGTCCTAAACTTAACGCTAACTCCGGCATCAATAAGCGATTATCAACCAAACTTACTGGTTCGTAATGACCCCCGACTAACTGAAACGCCTGAAGTTCATTGGTATAGCGACTAAAAATAATTGAGTACGGAATCCGCAAAATCTGTTCATAAACCTGCCACTTTGTCGGCGGATTTCCTGGTGTTTGCAATGTTCGACCCAAATCTTCTTCTTGTGTACCGGGAGACAATAATTCCACCACTACATAAGGATTGATTACTTCTTGCCACACCACATAACTTAAGCGTAAATCCCGCCCTTCATACAACCGAGGTGTTCCCACCACCCCAAACCAATCTGGGCGTTTGTACCACTGACTATGGTTTACATCATAGTAAAGATTCAAATCGCAAGCCGAAAACACCAACTCCGGATTCCAGTTAGGGGGTTGAAAGGTGAGAAATAACAACAAGGGTTGTAAAAAATGAAACTCGTCTGGCTATCCAGGTTCCTACGGGTTGTCACTCGGTAAATCATACATCGTGTGTAAGGTTTGCCGAGGTGTAAGGGGCGGGTCAGTTTGAGTTGGAAGATTAACCATAAGTAGTCAGACTTTCATTAAAGTTAGCGGTTGAGATCATCTTTCGTCATTTCGCACTTATTCCACATCATCGGGTTCAATCCCTAACTCCCGCAATCGTGCTGCTAATCGTTCTGCCCTTTCCCGTTCTGCTATTGCCTGTTCTTGTGCCTCTACAGCCCGTTCTTGCGCCTGGATAGCCTCTTCTTCCGGCGTTAAGATCAACTCTCCCTCAAGTGTCATCCACCGCAACCACAAACGGTTAATTCCCCGAAAACTTCCCTGCCATAACCCTAAACTTAACCCTAACTCCGGCATCACTACACGATTATCAACCCGACTTACTGGTTCATAATGACCCCCGACTAACTGAAACGCCTGAAGTTCATTGGTATAGCGACTAAAAATAATCGAGTACGGAATCCGCAAAATCTGTTCATAAACCTGCCACTTTGTCGGTGGATTTCCAGGGGTTTGTACTGTTCGCCCCAAATCTTCCTCTTGTGTACCGGGAGACAATAATTCCACCACTACATAAGGACTGATGACTTCTTGCCAAGCTACATAACTTAAGCGTAAATCCCGCCCTTCATACAACCGAGGTATTCCCACCACCCCAAACCAATCTGGGCGTTTGTACCACTGA
>NZ_JAVJTO010000107.1:0-17187 GCF_040220235.1 Coleofasciculus sp. B1-GNL1-01 | reverse complement strand
AAAATTCGGCGCTGAGGTTGGCAAAAATTCCAGGATGCAAGAGAGTGGTAGTGTAAAAACCTTGCACTTGTTGGGTCAAAAAATGGCTTGAAACCCCTATCTAGTCTACCTTACACACTTATGCAGCAAGCCCTAAGTAGGTGGACATAATTAAAGTGAACGGTGGAGAACTCGCTCCCTTGAGAAGCAAGCTACGTCATTCGTCATTCGTCATTCGTCATTCGTCAAAACCCTTGATAGTAGGGTGGGCAATGCCCACCAGCCTTGGTATAAAACGCTGGAAGCTCATTTTTGTGCGGCTCTTCGGGAGTTATGGTGATAAGGAAAAGTTATAGCGCTTCGCGCTGGTCTAGTTACACTTTGTTTGTACGAACATCTCATCTGGACTCAGTTTCAGGTACGGGAGTTGTAAATACACGCCTAGCGATTTGCTATATTTAATTTGGTTAAAGGCTTGCTGGATAAGGCTTTGCCTGTTCCCTGCTCTCTGACCGTAAGTTCCCTAAAAACTAAGGTTTCCGCCACAAGTACCGAAGAGCCAATTGGGTATGAGTAGCGAGCAAGATGCAAAGCCTGCGGCATGGCTTCGCTAAACGCACTACAAGGATTTCACCATTATTGACATTAAGGTTTAAATGCCAAACCGCTTACTCCTGACTGGCTCCCCAACGTCTTAAAGAAGTCGGGATTGTCGCTATCATTAATGCAAAACTCTGACTAGCTCCTTAATTTTAGCCGCCTGCCGATCCTTAAATTGCTCAGGGAAACTTAACTCTAAAGCAATTTTTTTCGGAGAAGAACTACTGCTATCCCCTGGAACCATAATTTCTAATGAGAGGATTTGGGTTAAAAATCGCTCCCGGGATTGGCTCATGGCGTCTTGACTTAACAACAAGCCCACTAAAGGTTTTTCTTGCTGCATTTTCTTTAAATTATCAGGCTTAAGTAGTTTAGCATTCGATGTAATAGAATCATCGAGTTCTAATCGCAAACTTGTCGCCCCAATTGCGGTCACTGTTGCCAAATAAAAGTCTCCTTCCCAAAACAATTGAGCTGAAGCTTGAACCCGTTTGCGGACTTTTCCTGCCCCTTTCTCCACGTTAAATTCCTGGAAGGCACGGAAAAGACCTGTAGCCAAAAATCCTAAGGACTGCAACGGTTTATCCACATATTCCCGTGTTTGTGAATACCATTCCTTCACATCAGAATACGTCACCAAGGTTAAATTATCTCGCTGGGCTTGGGTGACATTAATAAACTTAACCGCCAATTCCATTTGATGGTCATTGACCGACTTTGCCACTACAATCTGAGCCTCCATAATCACCCTTGCCCCATAATCACCCACCAATTCAACTTCAATTTCATCGGGTAAGTTGGGTTGACCTTCAACTTCTAAAAGCATTCGAGTTCCGGTTTCCGAAACATCCAGAGTCATGCCACTCCAACTTTTGTCATAGCTATAAATTGTTGCCCCCAGCCGTCGCCGTAAGCGGTGGGCGGTGCGTTCTTGGGGTTGTTCAAAAGCAACCAGTAAAGCTGCCATTAACAGAATCATGTTAAAGATACACCACAAGGCGTTAACCAAAACCGCTTCTGCATCTTCGGGACGCAGGATTAACCAAAAGGGAACTGACCCTAACGCCAACACCACAAAAGCTGCTACACCTAACAGCCCCCGTACAGACTGCCAATCAAAGTTTGATAAACTAAATTCCCGTTTAACCAGGGTCATGTCTTTGTCCGTGACGTTAAAAGAACCCAGATTGGGATTAATTAACGCCATCGTTGTTACATACCCCGCCTGGAATGCCATCACAAATTCAAAAATTTCATTCCAGAAGGAAAAGCGCACATGCTTATAGGTAATGTAGTTGGCATTGAGGGATAGGAGGATATGAGGAAACGCATACGCTAAGGTTTCTAATCCCAAACCCTGAATCGGGTTAATTCCAAACAATAAGAACAGGGTTGGCGCGAGGGCATAGATGAGTCGGGGATAGCCATAGAAGAAGTGAGACGTGGCGCTGAAATAACAAATCCGCTGGGGAATTGTCAAATTTAGCTTCCGATTAAACACCGGATTTTCAATCCGCAGAATCTGCGCCATACCCCGCGCCCACCGGACTTGCTGACCCACATAGGAGGAAAAGTTCTCCGGGGCGAGACCCGCAATCATGATTTTGTCGTAGTAAATTGACCTGTATCCCAGAGAATGCAGTCGGAATGCCGTGTGACAATCTTCAGTCACCGTTTCTGTGGCAATCCCGCCAACCTGTAGCGCATATTCTTTACGAATTACTGCTGCTGAACCACAGAAGAAAGCCGCATTCCAAAAGTCATTTCCTTTTTGCAGCACCTTATAAAACAGTTCATTACCAACCGGAATTCTGCCATCTGTACGCAAATTTCGCTCAAACGGATCGGGGTTAAAAAACCAGTGGGGTGTTTGCACAAATGCCACATTGGGATCAAAAAAGAAGCCAGCCGTATCTTTGAGAAAATCTCGCAGCGGAATATGGTCACAGTCCAGAATCATCACCAAATCTCCTTTGGTGCGGCGAAACGCGGTATTAATATTCCCTGCCTTAGCATGTTCGTTATTATCCCGCGTCATCATGATGCAGCCGACTTCTTCGCACATTTTCCGCAATCTTTCGCGACGGGCTTTATATTTTTCGGCTCGACCATCATCTAAAACATACACCTTTTTTTTGTCTTCCGGATAGTCAATTGCTATGGCTCCTATTGCCGTTTTGCGGACAATTTCCACGTCTTCGTTATAGGTAGGAATATAGATATCCACCTTGGGCCACTGGTCTTGCGGATATGCCGACAAATCGACAGGTTCCCGGTCTTGAATATGTAGGGTTTGAAAATACGCCAGAACGAGCGTCAGGATGGCATAGAGTTCTGCCGTCAACAACAGCACACAAAATAAACCATTGAGAAAGGTATCAAAATTGAGCGTGTAGTTGAGGCGATAGTAGAGATAGCGGGCAGTGGTGACTAAACTCAACCAGACTAAAAATAAGTGATAATACTCACTAATTTGTTTGTCTGACACTCGGTTTTCTGCCCGTACAACCACTTGCCCGATCGCTAAAAGCAAAACGGCGACAACCCCCTGTTGCCAAACCTTTAGTGGAGTAATCACCAGGGGAATCGAGATCACCAGAAGAAACAGAACCAGCCATTTCAAATGGCTCAAGCCGATTCGTTCGAGCGAGCGATCAAAAAACCGAGGCAGAACATCAACTAGCCAGTCAGTGGCAAAGGGGCGTCGAGGACGAAATCGCTGGAATTTAGACGAAGACGAAGACATATTCAACGGTAGGGGTTAGTGAATAAGAAGGTAGAAGGCAGGGGGAGCCGGGGGAGCCGGGGAAGCTGGGGAAGCTGGGGAAGCTGGGGACGCTGAGGGAGCCGGGGGAGCCGGGGAAGCTGGGGAAGCTGGGGAAGCTGGGGAAGCTGAGGGAGCCGGGGGAGCCGGGGAAGCTGGGGAAGCTGGGGGAGCTGGGGAAGCAGAGGGAGAATGACGAATAACTAATGACTCTTTTGATCACTAAGCCGCTTGAGATAGAACTGAGAAATCCCGTATAGCAAAAGCGCGATCGCGAAAATGCCAGCCGGTAAAAAGAACCAGTTGTCTTGAATAAAGCGTGACACCTTACTCAACAGTCCAGTATTTTCAATCCGACTGGTTGAAGGCGCACGTTCTAAGAATTCCAATGTGTAGGCATCCGGATCATAGCTAGCCGTATCTTGCTGATTGCTGCTGATCAGAACCGTGTCTTCCTGAAGTTGGAAAAACCAGGGATCTTTGCTAATCACCTGCCGCACTCGTTCTAACCCATTCGCCGTCTGTGCGGTTAGCGCTAATAGCACCCGTTCCTTGTTCTCTGGCGACATGATTTCCTTAATCATGCCTTCGTTATCGGGTAAGGCTTGAATGCTGCCTTGATTCCACTGGCGAGAAAAAGCATCCTGCAAGCGGAAACCACTGCCATCAAACACCTCTGGGAAGGGAAATTGCTCTCTGGTACCAATTCCCACCAAATGGTGTCCCTCGCGGACTTCAGCAGGCAACGTTGTCGTTGTATAGGCATCCAGATTAACCGAATCTGCCTTACTCAGTCGTCCCAGACGTTCGCTAACCGTTAACAGCGTCAGCAAATCCGTATTACTGGGAGAATCCGGCACCACAATCGCGGTTCTGGACAAATCCTGGGGTGCAGCAAAGGGATAACCTTCCTGAAACAGTCCTAAATCGGGGAGTTGTACCGATTGTTGGCGGTTTAGGTTGAAGCTAGTGTCTGCATGGAGGGTTCCTGTCAATTGTTGGTCGGTGACTTTACCACATACACCCGGTTCTCTGGGATTGAGTCGGAATGCCACTTCCAGTTGGGAATCGGGCTTGATTAAATGGGGGGGCAAATCCACTTTTAATCGTTTTCGGGTAGCGCCGTCTTCTGAGGTCAATCGCGCCCCACCGATAAACGTGCCATCCAGTAGGACTTCTACCGCCGAGGTACGGGGATTGATTTGTGGACTATAGCTATAACGCAGGGTCATGGAACTCCCCCGCGTAAATTGGTCATCCGGCAAAGCGCGAAAATCAATTGGAATTGGGGGTGCCGCTGACCCACGTACCGTGATGTCTTGGAACGGATCACCGTTTTCTTGGGTTTTAATTTCGCTGAGGGTAAAGGAATTTTCTTCCGGTAAATAACCGGGCCAATTCCGGAGTGATGGTGTGTCTACCTGTTTGAGACTATCCACTAATACAGCTTGACCTGTACCAAATTTACGGCTGTCAGGCTGGACTAAAAACTGGGCAGCTTTGGCAACACCGTCAGCCCCATTGCCTGTCACCACTAAAACGGGAACCGCCCCATCTAAGGTGGTGGTCATCATTAAGATACCTACGTCACTGGGTAAAGCGACTTGGTTTCCATCTAAAATTTGATTGCCACTGATACTAAAGGGCAGATCCAAATCCTCTATGGCGGGTTGTTCGGCGGGTGTGCCAATAACGACCAACCGTTGACCCCACTCTATATCCTCTAAATCGTTAATGATTTCCGTATCAATGGGACGGAATTCAGCCATTCTGCCTAATGCAGCTTGAAAGCGAGACGCGGCGGTTAACCAGGTGTCGTTAACCTTGGGCAGAAGATAAACAATGCGATTGGTATCTAAACTGAGGTCGTCAAAGAAAGGATAGGGGTAGCGGCTAAAGTTGAGCGGAATCGGTTGGGGCTGATATTCAAACTGTAATTCTGAATCCGGTAGTACTTCTGTCCAAAGCGTGGGGTCACCCGGATCGCTACATTCTTCGTCATTACTTTGTCGGGCGACAATCGTCAGTTCGTTATAGTCCTGAATCAGTCGGGATGGGACGTTGAAGAGGACGCTGCCAACTTCCGATTGTTGGCGGTTGAGGGGGACTGAACCCACACTCGTGCCATTCACTCGGACTGTGAGATTGGAGTCCTTGGCAATCAGGGCAGGTGAATGCTGGAAACGAATTAGGGCTTTAGCCCCTTGGATTTTCCAGCCCCGGGGACGGGTAAAACCAAGTCGGGCTTCAGAATACACCCCTCGGAAGCGGAAGCGGTTTCCGACGATGGGAGAGCGATTGAATTGCAGGACGTACTCACCTGTGGGTAAGGGTTCAGCCTCTGCCGTTTCTTCCTCGCGAGCAGGTGAGGAGGGTGCAGGAGAACGACGTGCGGGTGCGGGTTCTTCGGGTTCGGTTGATGGCGGCGCTGAACGAGTGGGCTGACTCTGCGGCGGCGGTTGATTAGGGGCTGGCGTTGTCCGCTTGCGCGTTGGCGATGTAGATTTTTTCGGGGGAGCCGCCGGAGCGGGTTTGTAAACAGGTTCTTTCTGGGGTGTGGTGGGTAGGGTATATTCGCGAATTAACTGATCTTCCTGCTCTTGCAGGCTACTGTCGCTTTGAGCGACGGCAAAGTTGGTGGTGATCACCAGCCCGACGACTAAAACGCTACACAGAAGCAACAATCCGAGTCGCGTTCCTGTAGATACACGGGTGGAGCGCTGACGTCCGCGATGGGTGGAAGGATTTGGAGATTGGGAGTGACGAAACAGGCGTTTCATAGGAGAACTCTTACGGTTGATGGAAATGCCCAGTTAGTATTGCTTGGGAACTAAATTATGCGATTCCGACTATCTGGAATTCGGGGATGTTTAAACAAGCCAATTTGTGCTGTTGGGTTTGGCTATTGCTCTACCCAACCGATTTGTGCCAAACGGACAGGCTCCCCTAAACGATGGCAAGGAACATCATTTATCAACGGAACCCGCCCGAATTAGGACGGTTTGTAGATAGCATTCCCGCTTCAGTCCAACGAGTAACAGGTTGACTGAACCCGGTCATTTGTAGAAACGGTGGTGACATTTTTCTAGTCCTCTGAATCGGTATTCGACTCGATGCCACCCTGATATAAGATGCGATTATTCGGGGTTACGAATTAATTCGTAACGGTTTCAAGCCTTGACAGACGTTATCGACCTCTGTATCATTCCCTTATTGCGTTTCTGGAAAACTGCTGCTGGGGTTGAAAAAATTGCGAATTCTTTACCAGGTCAGGTGATACTAGGGCGATCCAGGCTAAGTTTTGGGTATAGTAGGCAGATTCATCATCCCAAATTCCCTGATTGTATTGGGGTAGAAGTTTACGCTCCAATAGTTGTTCAGCTATAGCCGGATTGATTAAGCGCATAGCTGGGTAAAGCATGGCATATTGGGAGGTGGCATCGTATTTGACCAAAGATTCTCCATCGAGGTTAATTCGAGCAGGCAAGCGAGAGGACGATTGCCATTGATCTTCAAGGTATTGGGTTGCTGTTTCCAGATAATTTAACGCCTCCGTTGATTGAAACCATTCGGCATCCCAAGCGATTCGCCACCAGACGCGATACGCATCAAAGCTATAGACGCTTTTCAGTTTGCTTTGTGAGGGTATGGACTGAAATTGATTGGTCTGTAAATCCAAAGCAATCCAGTCACTCGGTAACCCAACCGCCGAAACTTTAGAGGAGTTTTCCAAGACGTAGTAGCTACTGTCTATCAAACTCAGCCAGTCTCGTTCGGGATCAACCTGAGCAAACAGGCGAAACGCATAAGGGGCGAGATAGGAGGGATTCAGATAAATAGTCGATGGCGACGGGACAAAGGCTTCCTTGGGTCCAGGAAGGAGATAACGTTTGCCATCGGGTCCAGCGATGGTGGAGTAGTCCCACAAATCGCGCAGCTTGATTCGCGCTAACTCTAGATAGTCCGGGCGATTCCAGCGGCGGTATGCCCAAATTAATGCGGTAATCGCATCAATATCAGCATCGCTGGCAAAATTTCGATCAATAGCACCCCAATTGCCCTCGTCATCTTGACCCCACAGCCAAACCCAAAGATTGTCTTCAGGTTCACCTGTTTCTGTGAGTCGATGCAGGTTATCTTCTGCCCACTCTAAAGTGAGGGCAAATGTGGTTGGGTCATTAATCAATACAGCCCTGAGCATAGCGTAGGCTTGTCCTTCTGAGGTGGAGCGATCGCTCGCTTCGTAGTCGATTACTCGTCCGTCCTCTTGAATGAATTGTTGTCTGTAGATGACCCAGCTTTGTTCGAGTATATCCTGGATAGGCGGCGATGGGGATAAAACGGGAAAATCAGCCACGGGGGAAGCCGTTACTGGAGAGGGAGAAGGGGAAACCGAGGCTTCCGGCGGTTCAGGTTCGGAGAATTTTATGGACACACAACTGGTGAGATTCAACAGCAGTAACATAGCGCTTGTAGTCATGCTTGTAGTCAGCGCTTTAGCGCTTCTGGCACTAAAGTGCCTACTACGAACCCAGTGATTTGTCCTTTGTCCTTTGTCATTCGTCATTTGTCATTTGTCAGGGAATAGGGAATAGGCAATAGGGAATGGGGAGTAGGGAATAGGGAATAAGGAATAGGTAAGGTAGAGTTTAGTTTTAACTTCCCCATCTCCTCCATCTTCCCCATCTCCCCCTACAGACGCGCACACTAGAACCGTTCCCATGGGGGTTGAAATCCTCGTCGTTGTAAAAAGTCTTCCTGAATTTGTTGCATTTGATTTGATAATTCTGGATCTAACGTTCCTCCTTGTTGAAGTTGTTCGACTTGCATCGCTTCCAAATCCGCTAAAGCCTCAAGCTGATAGTCTTGAACTCGTTTCAGTCCAATCATCGCTTGACGAATTCCTTGATCATTCGGGTCAAGGGCTAAGGCTTGGGAATAAAGATTTCTGGCTTCATCCAATCGTCGTTGTTGAAATCGAACCCCAGCGAGGGCGGATAATGCCTCTTGATTAGCTGGTTGTGCGGATAAAATTAACTGATAGGCTTGTTCAGCGAGTTCTAAATCATCGATCGCCTGACCAATTTCCCCTTGTAAGAAGTAGTTGCGGATGTTGGTGGGATCGCGGGCGACTAATTGCGCGACTCTAACTCTGGCTTGTTCGGGACTGCGTTGGGCAATTAGCTGAATTGAGCGGATTTGGACAGGCAAATTCGTTGGATCAAGCTGAAGCAGTCTGTTATAAAGTGCCTCCCGTTCGGGAGATGGCGGTAATGATCCCACCAGGGTAAATAGTTCTGGCGGCGCATTGGTGGCGGGTTGAGTTTGCAGCCAGTAATTGAGAACGGCTTGGGCTTGAGATTCTGAAATTAGATCCGCTTGGTAGGCTAGATTGGCGCGGGCAAGTTGCAGTGTCGTGTCTTGGGGATTACGGGCAATTAACTGATCAAAGACAGCCAGGGCTTCCGTGGGACGATTTTGTTGCAGCCGCACATTCGCCAGCCCTCGTATCGCCGCGTTGAGAATATCTCGTTCGGCTGGATTGCTGGCAATTAAAGCCTGATAACGCTGGGCGCTGGCTTCTAAGTTCCCTTCCCGACGCTCAATTTCTGCGGCTAACAATTGGGGAGCTAAGTCTTCCGCGCCTGCGGGGGTTGCTGCATAAGCAGCTAACGCCTGTCTTGCTCCGGCTAGGTTATCGTTTTCCAACAAAATCTGGGCGATGCGGAAATTTAAAAAAGGAACATTGACACCGGATTGGAGGAGACTGGTGTAAATGGGTAATAATTCTGGTCCTGGGGGTTCAATCCCGGCTAAGGCTTGGGCGATAAGTTGGCGTTCATTGGGATCAGCGGGTAGTGGTTGCAGGGCGCTCAATAGACGGGCTTTGAGTTCGGCTTCGGAAATTAACCCCAGTTCCCGTTCCAAGGCGACTTGTTTAACTAAGAGAGTGCGGTCATTGGGTTGTAAACTTAAGAGTTGCCGATAGAGATTCAGAGCCGTTTGCTGTTGGTTTGGTAACCCACTAAAAACATCAGCAATTTCCCGCAAGAGTTTGGGTTCAGGATTGGGGGTTTGATCCAGCGCCTGACGATACAAATTCGCGACTTGTTGGGTTAGGGCTTGGTTACCCGTTTGATTGCGAATCTCATTCAAGGCTCGTGCTAAGGGTAAGGTAGCATTGGGATTGCCTTGTAGGGGGGTTAAGACATTTAACGCTTCAGTTGGCTGTTGATTGGCGAGATAGGCTTGGGATAAAGCCGTTCGGGTGAAGATGGCTAATTGTTGATCTTGTAAAAGTTGGGGCGATCGCAGTTGTCCTTCCAGAATCTGGACAGCCGCCGCCGGATTCCCGGTTTCTTGTAAGGCGCGGGCGTAAGCCAGGGCGGGATACCCGGTAATTTGTCCGCCTGTCGCCAGGTAACGGTTAAACAGTTCCAATCCCCGTTCCGGGTTCCCACTATTGGTAAACGTTTCCGCCGCCCCCAGCAGAATATTGGGCGGGGGATTTCCTTGGAGGACAATTTGATAATCCGCCAAAGCTTCAGCAAACCGTTGCTGAAAGCCATAGAGTTGGGCTCGCAAACCACGGGCTTCGATATCGTTGGGATTGAGATTCAGCAATGTAGTTAGTGCTTCAATCCCCTGAACCTGCCATTCTGGTCGATAGGTTCCGAATAGACCCACCGATTTTAAGGCTAATTCATTGGTGGGATCTTGTGCCAATACTTGTTGATAAGCATTCCAGGCTTGCTGAAGATTCCCCTGTCGTCGATGAGCGATCGCTAACCCTAACTTGGCATCCAAGGAATCCGGATAACGCCGTACCGCTGCCTCAAATGCCGCGATCGCATCCTGAACTCGTCCTTGACTCAGCAGTGAAAAGGCTTGGCGAACGGCTGTGGGTACGGTTTGGGCATGAACAGCCGGGATGGTGTACACCATAGGTGCGCTAATGGCTAATCCAGCTAGTCCTAATCCAATGAGTTTAGTCATTTGTCATTCGTCATTTGTCATTCGTCATTCGTCATTCGTCATTTGTCATTCGTCATTTGCCTCATTTTCCCCGTCTTCCCCACCTCCCGATAACTGATAACTGATCACTGATAACTGATCACTCCTCCTACTCTCTTCACTCTCTAGGAATCACATCAAATTCGGTTTTCAATCGCACACCGACATCGGTTTCGGAGAAGTTATTGCGTTGCTGGATAGTAAATCCTAGACGGAGATTGGGTAAGAATCGGAAATCATAAAACAGTTCTAAAACGTCGGGATCTTCTTCTCCTTGATTATTTGATAATTCCTGACCATAGCCTAAACCTAGGCGATCATTTTGGGTAAATACATCCAAAAAGCTAACACCAAAACTATAGGTCGTCGCCGCTTCGTCAATCTCTCGGTTGATATACCGACCATAACGACCAAAGATGCCCATATTCCAATCGGGGATAAAGTATTCAGCATTGAGACCATACGCCTCTTCCCGATCATCCTCTTCCAGTCCAAAATTATTGTCCCCGCGAGCGATGGAGAAAATTTCGTTAAATCCTGTATCTGAACCCGCGTCGCGATCGGTGGCATAGGTGCCGCGAATAATGCCATTGCCATAGCGTAAACCCACTTCTCCAGCAAATCCATCTAAGGCAAAATCACCGATACTTCCCGATGATGAAAAGGCAACAGCTTTGGCTTCAATATTGTCAGTTAATGTCCAATTGACCAAGACGCCAGGACGAGACGAAATTCCGGTGGCACTTAAGGCTGGATTGGTTTGAAAAACGGGGTTAAAGAAATGAGTAACGCCATCTTTAGCAAAGCTATTGCGATCAAAGTAAGACGTTAAATCTAGTTGACCCAGTACAAAGCGCAAATTCGGCAAATCGGTAAACGGAGCGGTAGCAAAATAGAGTTCGTTAATATTTAATCCTTGGTTGGGAGAATCTGCCAAGCCACTATCTTCGCTGGTTAAATCTAATGTGGCAGCAAATAGCGCCTTAGGAGTTAGAGGATAGACGCCAGCTAACCGCGCCCGCGCCACAGACGAGTCACCCTGTACCACATAGCTTCCTTGGAACTGTAAGGTGGGATCTCGTAATGCTGTACTGCGGAGCAGGGAAGAGGAGGGTTGATTGGGCTGGGTTGGGTCAAACTCCTGAGCCGGAGTCGCCACTGGAGGGGGCAGGTTTGGGTTAGGAGTACCGGGTACAACACCTGGATTGGGTGACACGAAAGGAGACTGTGCCACTGAATTCGTCCCATTCACTGGGTTGGCATTGGGATTAACCCGTGGAGGTAATGCGGCTTGCGTTTGCGGCTGGGCGTAAACCTGTCCTACACCTGGGTTATAACCATTAAAATTTGGGGAATTTGGGTTAACAGGTGCAGGTAAAGGAGCTTGATTTTGCGGTAAATAGGAAAACTGTCCCGTCGCCGGATTATAACCGTTGAAACTTTGGGAATTGGAATTAACAGGTGCAGGTAAAGGGGCTTGGTTTTGGGGTAAGGAATAAAATTGCCCTGCCCCTGGGTTATAACCGTTGAAACCTAGGGAATTGGGATTAACGGGTGCTTGATTTTGGGGTAGATAGGAAAACTGTCCTACACCTGGGTTATAGCCATTAAAATTTTGCGGATTTTGGTTAATCGGTACGGGTTGGACGGCTTGATTTTGGGGTAAGGAATAAAACTGTCCTGCACCGGGATTATAGGGATTAAACCCAACTGGAGTCTGAGTGGGTGGCATTGACCCGCCTTGGGGCGTTTGGAGAATGTAAGCAAACTGCCCACCTCCGGGGTTATAAGGATTTGCCCCCATCGGGACTCCCATGGGTTGTACTGGCACAAGGATAAAGGTTTGAGGCAGATAAGGAGCTTGTACTCCCCCTGGGTTGTAGGGATTACCTCCTAGAGGCATTCCCATAGTTTGGACAGGAACTAAGATGACAGGTTGAGGCAGATAAGGAACTTGTCCCCCTCCTGGATTGTAAGGGTTGACTCCTCCAGGAAAGCCCTGAGTTGCCACGGGAATAAAGTTAGGCGTTGGGGCAACATAAGAGGGTTGTCCTCCCGTTTGATTATAAGGATTGTTACCCATAGCCGTCCCAGCACCGGGCATCGGAATAACGTTAGGCGTGGGGACAAAATACGAGGGTTGTCCTCCCGTTTGATTATAAGGATTGTTACCCATAGCCGCCCCAGCATTGGGCATCGGAATAAAAGTAGGCGTTTGGGTTCCAGAAAGGGACTGTCCCCAGGTTTGGGTGTAGGAGTTGGGATTCATCGCCGCCCCAGTACCGGGCGTGGGGATGGTATTGGGCGTTTGAGTAAAGGAAGAGGGCTGTCCCCAAGTTTGGCTGTAGGGATTCACGCCCTGGGGTTGCACATTTGGTGAAATGAGAGTGGGAAAGGCAGGAAGCTGTCCTGAGTTAGATCCCGTAGAACCCAGAGGAATAGAGTTTGTCGGTACAGGGAGGGGAGATGAATTTTGTAACAGAGTTGGAATCTGCGCCACCTTCACATCGAAGGTATCCCTAAACTGGATTGAGGTTTCAATGGCGAGGGGTTGGTTACAGGGGGTTGAATCGTGACAATTCTGATTAGAGGACAATTCAGGAGTAAGAGGTTCTTCCTGAATCGTTAAGGGTTGGTGAGCAGAGTTTAAAGCTAGTTCTGATAAACCCGACTGAGTTGATAGACTGGCTTGAATCGGGGGATTGGGGATGGGGGAAGCAATACGGTTGGAATACGCTCTAGTTTCTACCGCTTCTGTTCTCCCTGTTCCCCTATCTTTTGCCCTATCGATGGGGGCAGGACTATCATCGTTATTTTGTCGTTCCTCGTGTCTCGCTGGAACGGTTTGGTCAAGGGTTTCATAAGTTTTCGGCGCTATAGCATTGAGTTCAACGGCTACGACTGAAGGGTTAGAATTCAGGCTTGTTGATAGAGCCGTATCTCGTCTTGAGACATGCTCTACCCTTTGGGCAGAGACGGATGCTGGATCGGGATGTTGGTTTAGCTCAGAAGTCGATTTATGCAAGCGATCGGCTTGATTCAGAGATAATTGGAAATCACCGGACGGTTTTTCTTCTCCAATATCTTGCCGATTGGCGACTTCTGAGTCAGGTAGAGTCGCCTGAGCGGGTTTAATTTCAAGTAATCCTAGCGTCCAGAAAACGATAAGTGATCCAATACTAAGCAGATTAATCCATAGCAGCGGCTTAAGCAAGCCGAATCGTTGAGAATCAGGGACTATTAAGTTCATTACCGGAGTTCGTTTGACCGATTGATGTTTGCCCTGCACCCTGTCGCCACTTTAGCAAAGGAATTAGTCCTTGGCGATTCATATAACCTTGGTTGAATGAAGGTTGAATCTTGTCTTATAGATAATGGAGGATAGCCAGTGACGCTTTTTGATTATAAACATCCACCTGCTTTAGCTAAAACCACTCGGTTACGTCTGAATTCCAGAAAATTGACAGGTCAATTCCCTCCCTATTTTTTATGGGACTCTTGGCGCAACCGTTCACCTCCGAACTAATCCTCACCCGGAAATTTTGCCGAGTCAATGATAGTTGACTAAACAATTCAAGGGAGTTAATTCGAGAAACGTTTAGCTGTAAATAGAACGGTTTGGGCAAAGCCTGAATCCGTCCCCTAGTAATTTCGCTCAAAGGTACAAGGCATTGAGCGCCCGAAGCCTTGAGTGACTATTCCTGCGCTCGTTGCCGAAACAGCGATCGCGTTCTCATCAACCTCCTTTGATCAGATCAAAGGTTCAATCAGCTAACGGTGTTGGCGAGTGCAACACTATAACAGATGCAGATACTTTGACTTTACCGAATGGGTACTTATTTCGTAGACCGTATTTTCACGGATTTTTCGCTTGAAGAGCGAAAATTGCACCCCTGACTCATTTCTAGCTAATCTGGCGATAGGTTCCCTCGGCTGTCGTTTTTCATTCAGCGCGGGATGAATCACCAGTCCCTATCTAGTTTAATGCGTCCGTTAAGAGAGCCTCCATAACCTTTGGGGAATTGGAGTGGCAAGTGAGCATTCCTCTACAACTACGCCTTAACTTCTCAGTTTTAACATATTGAAAGAATTTGCCAAGGGGAATCAGGGGATAAGGCTTTAGCCTGGGTGTAAGTATCTGAACTTACAATTCTGTTCACTTTACTAAGAAATGTCAACAAGCCTCAAACCCTTACTGTTGCCTGTTGCCTGTTGCCTGTTGCCTAATCTCCACCGTTAACTTTACGCCGATTTATCACAAATAGAGAACGGGAGGACGGAAGCCCCGCATTTTTAAATCGGGGATGAAGTCCGACACGGCGAATTTATTCGCATTCAGCTATAAGTTGCTCCACATATTCCCTTAGCCGTTCCTGCCAGTTGGGGACGGTTTTAAGCTGTGCTTTTTGTCCTTCGTAGCCTTTAAAGCATATAGGTTGCTTGTCCAACGGTTTGGGCAGAAATTTTTTGGCTCCCAGTTTATTCCTTTTTTGGAATGGCATATCCTAGATTTAGGTGTTAGTATACTAACAATAATACTTTGTTAGTCATGATGCTAAGCTATGTCTACAAACTGCGTCCATCTGGTAGCCAGTCTGCCAAGATGCAGTCGTGGCTTGATATGCTTAGAGCGACCTACAACTGGTGCTTGGCTGACCGAATTGAAACCTATCATCAGCAGTTTATTCAGGGAGCTTACTGTAGCTTAAGAACTAAAGCCGAAGCTTACCCATTGACCTGCTGCATCGTTAAAAATGGTGCCACGGGTAATCCTTGGCAAAATAGCGGTAAAAAACGAAATGCTGGCACGATTCAGGATGCCGCACTGGTAGACCTAAAAGCTGCCCGTCCTTGGTACAAGTCAATCGACTCGGATGTTCTACAGCGTAATATCGCTCGGTTAAACACTGCCTATAAAAACTTCTTTGATGGGCGGGGTTTTCCGGTATTCAAAAACCGCAGCAACTTCCGGTCGTTTGAATATAAGCCAGGTCGGGTTAAGATCAAAGGAAGCAATATCTATCTGCCGAAAATCGGTTGGATGCGCTTTTTCAATTCCCGCCCTATTCCCGATGGGTTTGCCGTTAGAAGTGTTACAGTTCGCCGTAAAACCGATGGATGGTTCATCTCGGTACGCCTAGAGAACAAGTCAATTCCGGAACTCATGCCCCGCCCCACTTCCGAGATTAAAACGGCGATCGGGTTAGATATGGGTTTAACTAAACTGGTGCATTGCTCTGATGGCAGTGACATCCCCAACCCTAGGTTTGCCACTAATCAGAAGACTAAGCGGACTCTCTTGATTCGCCAACGGCGTGTCAGTCGGGCTAAAAAAGGCTCTACTAACCGTAAAAAAAGGGCAGAGTCAGTAGCCAAGCTACACCGTAAAATCGCCAACCATAGAAGCGCTTATCAGTGGCAGGTCGCTAACAAGCTGGTCAAAAAAGCCGACGCGATTGTCGTAGAAGACCTTAATATTCAAGGAATGGTGAGGCGGTGCAAGCCTAAGCCAGATGAGGGAACTGGACGCTTTTTGGCTAATGGTCAATCAGCCAAACGGGGATTGAACCGTTCCATTTTGGATGCCTCATGGGGAGAGTTAATCAACAAGATTGAGTATGCGGCTGTGAAGTCGAGAAAGGTCTTGCTCAAAGTGAACCCACGGAATACATCCATCGAGTGCAGCGCCTGTGGTCATATTGATAAAGCCAACCGGGACAGAGAGCGGTTTATCTGTACCAGGTGTGGACATTTTGACCATGCTGATCAGCAAGCGGCAAGAAACATCAAGCGTAAAGCCGTTATTGAATATGGCTTGAAATTAGTAACAACAAAGGTACGTCGGGACTCGGCGAAACCCAAGCAGTTAAATCTGTTTGAAACGCCCAGCGCTGAATTAACAGCGCCTAAAGGGAGAAAACACGACACCCGCAAGGGTAAACGTCGTGTGCCTGGGAACCTGGGAAGACAATTAGAACTGTTTTCTCAGGATATGTGGAATGTGAGTTCTACAGAATCCCCCTTTTTCTAAAAGGGGGAGTGTCAAGCTAGACGAGTATCGGGCGATGGAAGAAACCCACCCGGAACGTCATGAATACCGCAACGGAGAGATTATTACAATGTCGGGAGGTTCTGAAGCCCATAGTGCGATCGCTAGCAACTTATTAATTTACTTGGGGTTTTTGCTCAGAGATACCGATTTTCGTTTGTATAACAGCGACTTGCGAGTTTGGATTCCTGAATATCAGTGTGGGACTTATACTGATTTGATGGTGGTTAATGGCTTCCCAGAATTCAATGGTGAGCGCAATGATGAAATTCTCAATCCTTTCCTGATTGTCGAAGTTCTATCGCTTTCTATGGAAGCCTATGATCGAGGTGAAAAGTTCAGAAAATATCGTTCTCTTGCTAGTTTTTGTGAATATCTGCTGGTGAGCCAAGCTGAACCCTACATTGAGCAGTATCATAATCTTGAGCCTAGCAGTAATGATCGCTGGCTGTGGCAAGTGTACTCTAACCTTGAGCAGGTGATCGTCTTGCACAGTTTAAACATAGAAGTTCCCCTGTCTGAAATCTATCGTCGCATTAATTTTTAAGGGTTATTTCGGCGGACATGATATCAAACCCTTACACTTACAAAGGACGTAGCTTGCTTCTCGCTCTCGCGAGTTCTTCACCGTTCACGTTAATTAGGGCTTGCTGCACAAGACCGAAACCCTTGGCTACCAAAGCTTTGAGTAGCATGAACATTGGCTCATCTTCAAAGAAAAAGGATAAAACCCTTTCATACCTTTGCACCATTATCAGGGAAAATGTATCATTGCTTCCCC
>NZ_JAVJTO010000106.1:0-28378 GCF_040220235.1 Coleofasciculus sp. B1-GNL1-01 | reverse complement strand
AGGCTGCTCAAAAAAACTCTCAAGAGTCCCAAAAACAATTACTGTTTCTTTAGAAGATATTCAAAGGTTTAATTTTTCGGACTTTTTGCCTGTATCAGCCATGTAGTTTTTTGTACTTCAAGTTGAAGTGCGGAGTCTAGGTTATTTAACAGCCGTGTGCCAGGAAACGCTACGGATTTATCCCATTGCTTTAAATCCTTTTCCCCGAATTGTTAAATCTCCCATCGAAATTATGGGTCACACTTTTGAGCCAGGGACAACACTCCTACCTTCGATTTATCTGACTCATCAGCGGGAGGATATCTATCCCGAACCGAAACGGTTTAAACCTGAACGGTTTTTAGAACGGCAATATTCTCAGTACGAATATTTACCCTTTGGGGGAGGAATTCGTCGCTGTATTGGGTCAGCACTTGCTCTATTTGAGATGAAATTGGTGTTAGCCAAGATTGTATCGCGCTGTGAACTAACCTTGGCAGATAATCGTCCAATTAAGCCAACTCGTCGGGGTTTAACCGTTGCGCCACCGCCAACCATGCGGATGAAAGTTACGCAGTTTCGGAGTCAGAAAACACCTGCGATGGTTTAATATAATTTAGTGCCAATTTTCGGCTGAATTGTGCAAGGGTTCAATTAATTGACTGCTAATAATGGGGTGTTCGTTGAACAAGTGACTTCTGTTAACTTAGCTTGAGCCAATTCTAAATCGTAAGGGAACGGTGGTTTGATTGGCTGATAATCCCGTTCATGAGGTGTACCGTGACGCAAGACCGCATTCACTACCACACAAGCTTCGGAATTGAGATTAATTGCACCATGAAGAATTCCGACTGGCACTTGCACCACTGTTGGCTGGGAGTCAATTAAAGGAATATAATCATACTGACGATTTCTTAGCACCACCAAGACAAAACTTCCCCGCACTACTAAAAGTTGATCGGTTTGAAATCGGTGAACAAATAGATCTTCCACGGTAGCAGGTGGAATCTGCACCAGCATGGTTTCGTGACTCGATTGGGGGGTGTAAAAATCGACTGTTCCGCCTTTGACCGATTCCAAGGGACGAACTTCGATGTTGTTGATTAAGCCCATGATCACTATCCCTCTTTTTTATCTCTATTTCTAATGTAGAGGGTAACTCTATTAATTTTTGTTGCTAAATTGACAAAATGTGCCAAATCATGATATTCGGCGTTTGGGTCTTACGCGATCGCACAAGCTAGCTTTACCGTTGCACCACCCTCTGTAGGTGACGCTACAGCCCTCACCCCCAGCCCCTTGATACTGCTGGCGAATCAGGGGTCAGACCCCTCACCCCGCTGCTCTATTCCTTCACGTACATTCATGGTTCACGCAAGCGAGTAACCCGTCAGCTTGCTCCCTGGAATGAGGCATTGTCACCCCTTCAGGTCTCAGCCCTTGGCATTGACGGTGGTTCTTTTCCTGGAGCCTTGACAGGAATATTCAGCAAATTGGAACTCGAACGAGATACTTTTTCTAGTTGAGCTTGTAAATTGGGTTTTGGGGATGGGTTGTTTCCACTCTCTGCTGCTGAGGGTTGAGCAGGGGTGACAGCCTCTCCCTCTACTTCTGTATCCGGGGATTCGGGGTTCTGTGATAATTCGGCTTCTGAACCTTCCTTTGGCTGAACCGTTTCCTCTTCCTGAGTCTCTGTTGCTTCCGCCTCGGAAACCTCTGGCTGTTGAGCGTTATCTTCTAACCCTGCATCAGTGGGCTTCTCCTGTACAGGTTGTGGGGGTGGGGTTTGAGGGACATTAACCGGGACATTAAGACCGTTGTAACCGACAAAAGCCGACTGATCCAGTTTCTGTTGCAAAAACGCCTTCTGTTCCTCCGGTGAGCGTCGCACCACAGGTTTCTGGGGTTTCGGAACTTTGAAACGGCGTCGCTGCAACGGATTGGTGTCGGACTTCCGACTCAAAGGTGAGAAATTTGGTTTGCGGATGGGTTCTCGGAAAGACATGACCAGAGGTTCCCCTGATTGATGCTGGTCTTTTCTGTCCCTCCCAGGAGGCGCGATCGCGTCTATGAGATGGATAGCAGAAAATATCTTTAAGCATACCCCCAAACAGGCGATCGCATTCTACCCCTATACAGAAAACTTAACAAAGTGCGATCATGTATTGAAAACAGGAAGCAGGGAACAGAAAACAATAAGGGTTCAACGCTGATGTAATCTAGGTCTTTGCTCCTTTAAATAGCTAGGCGCTGGCACATCACTACGCGCATATACATGACGCTGCCATTTTTTTTTGTCCGGCTCATTTTCCCAGAAAAAAGTTCCTAGATCACCAGAATATACCCAAACACGGTCATCCACTACCCACAAGAAATAGGTTGTATGACGTATATCAAATTGTTCAGATAATGTATACAAAGCATTTTGCTCCTGATCTAATATTTTGAATTCTCGATCAGGAAGATCAGAAGTTTCTTTGTTCTTCTTAAATGCGGACGAAAGGACTTGAACCTTCACACCTTGCGGTACTAGAACCTAAATCTAGCGCGTCTGCCAATTCCGCCACGTCCGCGACTCACTAGATAGCTATGATAGCAAAAACTTGACGATTTGGTTAACTGAGTTCGATATTTCAGCCGAACGCCCAATTCTACAGCAAAAAGTAGATGGCAGATGGTTTATAGCGCTACGCGCTGGGCAATGAATGGGCAATGGGCAATAGGCAATAGTGAAGGAAAACGCTTACCTGATAAGGGATTGAGCGATTTTATGTTTTCTTGATATGTCCTAACTAGAGTGCGTAGTGCTATATTCAAACTCGGTTGAACACCCCTCCAGAATACTGTAGAGACGTAGCATGCTACGTCTCTACCATCCTGAAAGCACACCAGGGTTATATCGGATTGGGATTTTATTCCCCATCGTCATCGCCTAGGAGTTATCCTGCCTAGGTTGTGGTAAAGGTAGGGTAATCGTCACCGTACTTCCTGCTTCTGCTTGAGACTCTACCGCGATCGCACCCCCTTGTACATCCACACAATATTTAACCAGCATCAGCCCTAAATGACTCCCCATCATCTCATTACCCTGACGATTGGTGTCGAAGGCGCTGAAGAAAACCTTTTGCTCAGATTCGGGCATCCCACTGCCAAAATCGGGGATACGAAATACCACCTTTTCATCTTGACACGACAATTCCAACTTGATCGGACTATCCTCTGGTGCATATCGCCATGCACTAATTAGTAAATTTGTCAACATCCGACGCAACAATCTTTCATCACCAATACCATAACAGGATTCTGAACCAACAAAACTAATCTGAGGTTTCGACGGTGTACGTTCCTGTAATTGGGTGATTAATTCTTGACACAACGGAGTTAAATCCAGTTCCGTGAGATTTAAACGCAGTTGCTTGGCTTCAATCTTTTTAATCAATAGCAGATCATTCAGGATTTGGTTAATCCGTTGAGCATTTCCTTGGATGCGCTGGAGATAGTAAAGGGTGTTGTTCTCCGTGTCAGAATCAGGATTATTTTCCAGGTATTTCGCATGGGAAAAAATCGTGTTCAGAGGATGGCGGAGTTCTTGGGTAATCACGGAAGCCAATCGGTCAACATGGGATTTGAGCGCCCGATATTCCGCTTCTTTTGCCATGGCTTCACTAGCGGCTACCCTCGCCTGTTTTTGTTCGCTCAAATCTTTAAACGTGATCACAACGGCACCGCCGTCCCCTTCAAGATGATCCAAGCGAGTCATTGTATACTCGTAATCCTTCACTCCCTCAACCGTGGTTAAGGTAATTTCGTCGGAGACAGATTGTCCTGTAGTTAAAACAATGTCCCGTTGAATATCCAACTGTTTCATCTGCTCAGTGGATAGCTTCAGATCATGCCACGTTTTCCCGATACAATCCTTTTGGCTAAGTCCCCACGCCTGGGCTGCGGATTGATTCACATAGACATATTTGCCCGTGCGATCGCACACCAGAAAAAAGTCACTAGAATTGGAGAGAATCGTATTTAGTAGTTGTCCCAGTTGTTCGACGGAGGTGTCTGGAGTTGCAGGAGGAGGGGGAACAGGAGACGTTTTCTCCGGCTGACTGGCTTTTTGTTTAACCGCTTGCTGCTGTTGAATCGCTTGTTGACGACGAATTACTTCTTGTTGCTTGGCTTTCAGACGTTTTTGTTGACTAATATCCTCCAGGATAAAAATGACTGAAATAGGTTCGTCTGATGTCTCCTGCACCAGCGCCACGGTAAGTCGTCCCCATTCGATGGGGCTATCCGGATGATGGAAAGGCTTCTCCAATTGGTAGGAATGACGTTCACCCGCGATTAATTGGCGAAACATTGCCGATTCCATTCCTGGCTTATCTAAATTCATCCACCTCATCAACGTGGGTGCTAATTCCTCAGCCGGACAACCGAGCATTGCCTGAAGTTTGGGGTTATATTCGATCAGGTTCCCCTGATGATCTAGAAGTCCTAGACCAATAACTGTTCGATTCACAATGGAACCAAACCGAGAATGAACGTGGGATTGCATAGAATCTTTATAGCGTGCGATCGTCAAATCTTGTAACCGCCAGCGCAATCCAATCACCTGACCCGCTGGATTTTGCACAGGCGCAACAGTTAGGGAAGCGAGGAATGAGGTATCACCACGGGGTTGAATCTGGACGGGCCAATTATTGATCGACTCCCCCTGTTTTAACTGACTCAACTTGTAATAAAAGTCCCGTCGTTCTTGAGTCGCGACAAAAACGGCGAAGGATTTGCCCACCAGACGTTCTGGAGAAAAGTTTAGTGATTGGGCGGCGGCTTGATTTGCCTCAACAATGATCGCGTCGGGATTTGTAACCAGGTAGCCATCGGGAGCAAACTCAAACAATTCCCGGTAACGCTGGCGTTCCGCTTCCAGAGCAATCTGGCTTTGGACTAATTTATCATTTTGTTGGCGTAGTTCTCCGGCAGCAAATTGTAGTTCTTGCAGGGAATGGGACAGTTCAGTCAAACTCTCCAGTAGTAAATGTTGCTGCTGGTTTGGGATCTCCTCCGTGTGTGGAGACTCCAGTGCGGGCAATTTGAGTGATTCGTGTGCCTGTTGCCAAAGCGTTTCTACACGTCTGAGGGATAAGGTAATCTGTTGATCAAAGGTTTCTGCGGTCATCTTTTATACACAATAGCTGCACCCTTTTTACCTCCATATTTTCTACTATCGTTCCGGAGTTTGTGTTAAGCATTTAGAGGAAGCTGGGGGAGATGAGGGAGATGAGGGAGATGAGGGAGATGGGGAAGGTAGGGGAGTGATGTAGAGACGTGTCATGGCGCGTCTGGAAACTGGGGACGATCATGACATAAGACGTAGCTTGTTTCTCACTCCCTTGATTATGACCAATGACATAAGTAGGTTGGTGGAAATAAGCTCAACCTTATGAAGTTATGTTAACAAGCCTCAAACCCTTACATAAACGAATGACGTAGCTTGCTTCTCAAGGGAGCGAGTATGACGAACGACGAATGACGTAGCTTGCTTCTCGCGAAAGCGAGTTCCCCACCGTTAACTTTAATTGTCCCCACCTACTTAAGACTATTCATTCGCCTTAACCACCAATACCGAACAAGGGGCGTCAGCCACCACCTGACTACTCACCGAACCTTGCAAAATTCGCTTTACGCCTGTCAATCCACGAGTGCCAATCACAATTAAATCCGCGTGGTAAATATGGGCAAGGCGAATGATTTCGGCGGCGGGATCACCGTTAACAATTTGAATTTCACTCGAACAAGGGAGTTTAGATTGATACAGGTGCAGTTGCTGTTCGGTTTCTTGGTAAAGAAACTCCTCCGAAGGATGTGGACGATCTACAGGGATGTCCATGTCAGGGTCTTGAGGAGGCATGACATGGCACAAGATAATTTTGGCGGCTGATGTTATTTGTAGGTTATCCAGGGTTTCAATTAAGCGATAGGTTGGCTTGGAGCTGTCGAGAGCTACCAGAATCGTCTTTAGCACCAAAATTTCTCCTCATTCATGAGCGATTGTGAGCGATCGGCTCCCAGCAATAGGAATTTTCCCTCTTGATCAGAGGTTTTGTCTACTGGTTTGACAAAAGTCATTTGTCCTTGGTCATTTGTCATTTGTCCTTTGTTCGGGAACAGGGAATGGGGAATTAAATAGTACTCTTAAGGTCAGTTATTGGGGAAGAGGTCATTGAGAATATTCGTCCTCAGCTTCCCCAGCTCCCCCAGCTTTCCCAGCTTCCCCAGCTCCCCCTGCTCTGTCTCAATCCGAATGTCGATCGCCAAAGGTGCGTAAGCGCACGGAATCGGCATGAGAAGGTAATCCTTCGGCTTGTGCCAACACCTGAATCGCTCCTGCCATTTTATTCAGGGCGGTTGAGGAATATTGAATCAGACTCGAGTGCTTCATGAATGTCTCTACACCCAACGCCGAAGCGTAGCGGGCAGCACCGGAGGTGGGTAAGGTGTGATTGGGTCCGGCGATATAGTCCCCCACGGCTTCTGGGGTGGAGGTTCCCAGGAAGATGGCACCCGCATGGCGGATTTGGTTGAGTAAGTCCCAGGGTTCGGTAATTTCTAGTTCTAAGTGTTCGGGGGCAAATTCATTAGAGAGTTCAGCGGCTGTTTCCAGGGAATCGACGACAATAATTAAGCCGTAGTGCGCGATCGCTTTTTCGGTGAGTTCGCGTCGGGGATGATCCTGTAGTTGGTGTTTGACTTCGGCTTGGACGTTTTTTGCCAATGTCGAGTCTGTCGTCACGAGAATCGCCGCCGCTAGCGAGTCATGTTCTGCCTGTGCCAATAAATCGGCGGCGACATAGACGGGGTTAGCGTTACTATCGGCAATAATTAGTACCTCTGAAGGACCGGCAAGGGAATCAATGCCCACAGTTCCGTAGATGAGTTTCTTTGCCAGGGTGACGTAGATATTCCCTGGACCAGTAATCACATCTACCTTGGGAATGGTTTCGGTTCCATACGCTAAAGCCGCGATCGCTTGGGCACCGCCAACGCGGTAAATGTTGCTCACACCTGCTTCTTGGGCAGCGACGAGGACGGCTGGATTAATCTTTTGCTCCAAGCCCGGAGGTGTGACCATCACGACTTGAGGCACTTTTGCCACTTTTGCCGGAATCGCATTCATTAGCACCGTACTCGGATACGCGGCTCGACCGCCAGGAACATAGAGTCCGGCTCGATCCACTGGCGTGTAGCGTTTGCCCAGAACCACCTCATCATCGCCAAACTGCACCCAAGATTTGGGGACACGTTGTCGGTGAAAGGCTTCAATCTGCCTTGCTGCCAACTGAATCGCATCCAGGAGTTCCTTGGATACTTGCTGGTAGGCAGCATCCAGTTCTGAGCCACTGACACGCAGTTGGTCAGGGGTTAAACGTTGATGATCGAATTCTTCGGTATAGTGCAAGAGGGCTTTATCCCCTTGGCGTTTTACCGTCTGCAAGACTTCTCGCACCGTCGCCTCTTTGTGCATGATTCCATCGTGGGAGGTGCGATCGCAGATCCGCCGCAGTTCATTTTTTGCCTCAGCCTGCTGAGTGATTATTCGCAGCATGGAGTCGGAGTGCCTATCATGAGGTATTACCCGTGGGAGACTAGGATAAAAACAGAGAGTTCCCTGAGCGGGAGTCCGTCCTTCCCTAGACTCTCTTCTCTAGCTTACCTGGATTTTTCTGGACTCGCGACACTTTTGACATAGATGTTATAGTAGTTGTTCTGGTATTTTGTAAATTAGAATCTCAAACCTTAGTTTTCCGGAAGATTTCTGTGGCTAATAGTAAGTCTGCTCTTAAACGTATCAAAATCGCTGAACGAAACCGAGTTCGTAATAAGACCTATAAATCAGCGGTGAGAACGCTGATGAAAAAATATTTTGAGGCTGTCGAGGATTACGCCCGTCAGCCAAGTCCTGAATCGTTGCAGGATGTCAAAAATCGTATGTCTGCTGCTTACTCTAAGATAGACAAAGCGGTGAAGCGGGGCGTTCTGCACAGTAACAATGGTTCTCGTAAGAAGTCCCGTCTGGTAAAGCAGCTCAAGAAGGTACAGGCTCAACTGAATCCTCCAGCGGCTGAAACATCGACGGCTGAAACGACAGAGGCATCCTAGGGCAGGGTGGCGGAAAGACGTGAGCCGTTGAGTCCATGCCCCTGAATCTGGGGGAGCAATGTAGAAAATGTAGAGACGTGCCACGGCACGTCTGGGAGCTGGGGGAAAGTTTAGCTAGTCAGTTATTTCTGCCGTTAGCTCACTGAGGCTGAGGCGGGTAAACACCCGCAAACTCTTATCTAGTAAGCTTGAGCGGATTTGAGCTTTTAGCCTAGGGTTTAATCCCTAGGGGGTTGGGAAGACGGGTACAAGATGTGAGTGACACCCGATTTTAATTAAGAGCGTGCTAATTCCCAAATAAGCTCTAAGCTAGGAAAAATGTTGGCTCCTTGGGTTGATCTTGGATAAGAATTGAGCAGGAGAGGACACACACAATGTCAATGCAGTTGATAGACACCCATGTTCATATCAACTTCGATGTCTTCGAGTCTGATCGAGAAGCGGTGCGCGATCGCTGGCGGGATGTCGGCGTCGTGCAGTTAGTGCATTCCTGTGTTGAACCGTCGGAGTTTTCCGGGATTCAGCAGTTAGCGGATCAATTCCCCGAACTGTCTTTCGCTGTCGGCTTACATCCCCTAGATGCCCACAAATGGACGCCCCAGATGGCGGATCAAATTCGCGCCTTGGCAGGTTCTGATGCCAGAGTTGTGGCAATTGGGGAAATGGGACTAGATTTCTACAAAGCCGAAAACCAAGACCAGCAAAAGCAGGTATTCGCTGCACAACTTGCGATCGCTCACGAGCTTGACTTACCCGTAATTATTCACTGTCGCGATGCTGCTGCTGATCTTCGTGATCAGGTGAAGCAGTTTTGTCAAGAGGTGGGACCCATTCGAGGTGTGATGCATTGTTGGGGGGGAACGCCAGAGGAGACTCAGTGGTTTTTGGATCTAGGTTTTTATATTAGCTTTAGTGGTATTGTCACCTTTAAAAACGCCACAGCCATTAAAGAATCAGCCACTCTAGTGCCAAGCGATCGCCTGCTGATTGAAACAGATTGTCCGTTCCTCGCCCCCGTACCCAAACGGGGGAAGCGCAATGAACCCGCTAACGTGTACCATGTTGCCGATTGTGTTGCCAAACTGCGGCAGATTCCCCTGGAAACCTTGGCACAAGAAACTACCCAGAATGCCTGTCGGCTGTTTAATCTGAGCGTAGATGATGCCTAGTGCCGCGCGGCAAAAATACTTGAGCAGCTTCGTAGATACGATGAAGCAGGGAGAGCAGGGGGAGCAGAGGGAGCAGAGGGAGCAGGGGGAGCAGAGGGAGCAGGGGGAGATGTTAGCTGTTCAGTTATTTCTGCCAGGACGCACTAGAACACCAGTTCGCGATCGCCAACCATAAAATTTATTATGCCCGATGAGCCTAGGGTTAGGTCAAAAAATGGGGGTTTGGGTTCAATGATTACGTTTTCAACTATGTCAGTCTATTACTTCCCCATCTCCCCCATCTTCCCCATCTCCCCCATCTTCCCCATCTCCCCCATCTTCCCCTAAAGCCAAAAAAGGAGTGGCAAACAGGTAAATCCCGTTGGGCTTGCGCCATAATTGATTAAGAAGAGTTACTATGTATAAAATTTTCTCAAGTTTTATCCCGCCATCACTGCCTACCCCGAAACAATCCTTAATTGATGCCCAACTGCCCACGAGGAGAAGATGCCGCCGATTCTATCTCATTGTAGATCAAGCCCTGTATCATCATTATCATTAAAACGCTCCCGCCGATTATTAAGACAGTCGTTATTATCCTCAGACTCTCTTATTGCTTCTTTGAGGTAAAAATTCTCGGCTTGGCAGCGCTAGACGCTGACTGGTATCTACCCCGATGGATATAGCCAATCATACTATCGTATTGCTCAGGATCGCTGACTAGAGGAGCAAATTCTGCCTCTACCTTGGCTGTGAAGCCCATCCTGACGCTGATTCACCCTCTCCAGAAGGAAAAGCATGACGACTCAAACTTATACAACTCCCACCTATCTATTACCAGACCTAGTTGAAATTCAGCGAGCCAGTTTTCGCTGGTTTCTTGAAGAAGGGTTAATTGAAGAACTTGACAGCTTCTCACCGATTAGTGACTACACAGGTAAGCTGGAACTCCACTTTATCGGCAAAGACTATAAGCTCAAGCGCCCTAAATACGATGTGGATGAAGCCAAGCGGCGAGACAGCACTTATGCGGTGCAAATGTATGTCCCCACTCGCCTGATCAACAAAGAGACAGGTGAGATTAAAGAGCAAGAAGTCTTTATTGGCGATCTGCCCCTGATGACCGATCGCGGTACGTTTATTATTAATGGTGCCGAGCGGGTCATTGTCAATCAAATTGTCCGCAGTCCCGGCGTCTACTACAAGTCGGAAATCGACAAAAACGGACGCCGCACCTACTCCGCTTCGTTAATTCCCAACCGAGGCGCATGGTTAAAATTTGAAACCGACAAAAATGATTTAGTCTGGGTTCGTATCGACAAAACCCGGAAACTGTCTGCCCAAGTTCTCTTAAAAGCCCTGGGACTCTCGGACAACGAAATTATCGATGCCCTGCGTCACCCCGATTATTATCAAAAGACCTTAGACAAAGAAGGCAATCCCAGTGAAGAAGAAGCTCTGATGGAGCTATATCGCAAGCTCCGTCCAGGTGAACCGCCGACAGTCAGCGGCGGTCAGCAGTTATTAGACTCACGCTTTTTCGACGCCAAACGGTACGATCTCGGTCGTGTCGGTCGCTACAAAATTAACCGCAAGTTGCGCCTAAATGTGGCTGATACAATTCGGGTGCTGACGCCCCAAGATATCATGGGCGCGATCGATTACCTGATCAACCTGGAATTTGATATTGGCAGCACCGACGATATCGACCACTTGGGGAACCGTCGGGTGCGTTCCGTGGGTGAACTGCTGCAAAACCAGGTGCGGGTGGGATTGAATCGTTTAGAACGGATTATTCGGGAACGGATGACCGTTTCTGATTCCGATACCCTAACCCCCGCCTCCTTGGTCAACCCCAAACCCCTAGTCGCGGCGATTAAAGAATTCTTTGGCTCATCTCAGCTATCCCAATTCATGGATCAGACCAATCCCCTAGCTGAGTTAACCCACAAACGCCGTTTATCTGCCCTTGGACCGGGTGGCTTAACCCGTGAACGGGCGGGGTTTGCGGTGCGGGATATTCACCCCTCGCACTATGGACGGATTTGCCCCATTGAGACGCCCGAAGGACCCAACGCTGGTCTAATTGGTTCCTTAGCCACCCATGCACGAGTTAACGCCTACGGCTTTATTGAAACCCCCTCGTACCCCGTAGAAAACGGGCGGGTGATTAAAGACAAAGCACCGCTTTACATGACTGCTGATGAAGAGGACGACTTGCGCGTTGCTCCCGGTGACATCCCCATGGATGAAAATGGTTATATCTTGGGCGAATCGGTTCCCGTGCGCTATCGCCAAGAATTCACCACCACCACCCCGGATCAAGTAGACTTTGTGGCGGTCTCTCCGGTACAAATTATCTCCGTGGCAACCTCACTCATTCCCTTCCTGGAACATGACGACGCCAACCGCGCCCTGATGGGTTCCAACATGCAACGGCAAGCCGTCCCCTTGTTGCGTCCAGAACGCCCCTTAGTGGGTACAGGCTTGGAAGCCCAAGCCGCACGAGATTCAGGGATGGTGATTGTCTCACGCAAAGCGGGTGAGGTTGTTTATGTGGATGCCACCAAAATCCGCGTCCAAACGGCTCCCAGCACCCCCGCCTTGCCCGGAGACAGCCTAGAGACAGAACAGACGAGCGAACCAGAAATCATCGAGTATGAACTCCAGAAATATCAGCGGTCTAACCAAGACACCTGCTTAAATCAGCGTCCGTTAGTCTTCTACGGGGATGACGTGGAAGCCGGTCAAATCCTAGCTGACGGTTCAGCCACTGAAGGGGGAGAACTGGCATTAGGGCAGAACATTCTGGTGGCATATATGCCTTGGGAAGGCTACAACTACGAAGACGCCATCCTGATTAGTGAACGACTGGTGTTGGATGATGTGTACACCAGTATTCACATTGAAAAATACGAAATTGAAGCCCGACAAACCAAACTCGGACCCGAAGAAATCACCCGTGAAATTCCCAACGTGGGGGAAGATTCGCTGCGCCAACTCGACGAACAAGGAATTATTCGGATCGGGGCGTGGGTAGAAGCCGGAGACATTCTCGTCGGGAAAGTCACCCCCAAAGGGGAATCAGATCAACCCCCCGAAGAAAAACTGCTGCGGGCGATTTTCGGGGAAAAAGCCCGGGATGTGCGGGACAACTCCTTGCGCGTTCCCAACGGCGAAAAAGGTCGGGTTGTGGATGTCCGCATCTTTACCCGTGAACAAGGGGATGAACTTCCCCCTGGTGCCAACATGGTGGTGCGCGTCTATGTGGCACAGAAGCGCAAGATTCAGGTGGGTGATAAAATGGCAGGTCGTCACGGCAATAAGGGGATTATTTCCCGGATTCTGCCGATGGAAGATATGCCCTACCTCCCTGATGGCACTCCCCTCGACATTATTCTCAATCCCTTGGGCGTTCCCAGTCGGATGAATGTCGGTCAAGTCTTTGAATGTTTACTGGGATGGGCGGGTGAAAACTTAGACCTGCGCTTTAAAATGATTCCCTTTGATGAAATGTATGGGGAAGAAGCATCCCGGCTGACTGTTCATGGCAAACTTCAGCAAGCGCGGGAAGAAACGGGACAAGATTGGGTATTTGATCCAGACAATCCCGGTAAAATTCAGGTGTTTGACGGTCGCACGGGTGAACCCTTTGATCGTCCGGTGACAATCGGTATCGCCTACATGTTAAAACTGGTTCACTTGGTCGATGATAAGATTCATGCTCGTTCCACCGGACCTTATTCCCTGGTTACTCAGCAACCGTTGGGTGGTAAGGCGCAGCAGGGCGGTCAACGATTTGGTGAAATGGAAGTTTGGGCATTGGAAGCTTTTGGCGCGGCTTATACCCTGCAAGAGTTACTCACCGTGAAATCAGACGATATGCAAGGTCGTAACGAAGCCCTCAACGCCATTGTTAAAGGCAAGGCAATTCCGCGACCCGGTACGCCAGAATCCTTTAAGGTGTTGATGCGAGAACTTCAATCCTTGGGACTGGATATTGCCGTTCACAAAGTCGAAACGGATGACGATGGCTCTAGCCGTGACTTAGAAGTCGATTTAATGGCAGATGGCGATCGCCGTCGTACCCCCAGCCGACCCACTTATGAATCTCTCCGCAGTGAGGAATTTCAAGAAGAAGAGACATAAGGTCTCTCTCGTTGAATAATGTAGAGACGTTGCTTACAACGTCTCTACACCCAGTCGAGGCGGGTTGAGTTACATCTGGGTGAATCAAACACGATAGTCGTCAAACCCGCCCCTACCCATTCAAAATTCAAGACGCGCCATGGCACGTCTGAAACCCTAAAAACCCTGGACGATGAAACAGCAACAAGAACAACGCTTTGACTACGTAAAAATTGGTATCGCCTCTCCAGAGCGCATCCGTACTTGGGGAGAACGCACCCTACCCAATGGTCAAGTGGTAGGGGAAGTGACAAAACCGGAAACGATTAACTATCGCACGCTCAAACCCGAAATGGACGGGCTATTTTGTGAGCGGATTTTTGGTCCAGCCAAAGACTGGGAATGTCACTGCGGTAAATATAAACGAGTTCGCCATCGCGGGATTGTCTGTGAACGCTGCGGCGTGGAAGTCACCGAGTCGCGGGTACGACGACATCGCATGGGGTTCATTAAACTGGCGGCGCCTGTGGCGCATGTTTGGTATCTCAAAGGAATTCCCAGTTACCTGAGTATTCTCTTGGATATGCCGTTGCGGGATGTCGAGCAGATTGTTTATTTCAATGCTTATGTTGTTCTGAGTCCAGGGAATGCTGAAAATCTCAGCTATAAACAGCTATTGACTGAAGACCAATGGCTGGAAATTGAGGAGCAACTTTACAGTGAAGACTCCGAACTCAATGGCGTAGAAGTGGGCATTGGTGCAGAAGCTCTACAACGACTCTTGCAAGATGTCAACTTAGACAACGAAGCCGAAAAACTGCGCGAGGACATCAGCAACGCCAAAGGTCAAAAGCGGGCAAAGCTGATTAAGCGACTGCGGGTAATTGATAACTTTATCGCCACCGGGTCGCAAGCCGAGTGGATGGTGCTGACGGTGATTCCGGTCATCCCGCCGGATCTGCGTCCCATGGTTCAGCTCGATGGTGGACGCTTTGCGACTTCAGACTTGAATGACTTGTATCGCCGGGTGATCAACCGCAATAATCGCTTGGCACGCCTCCAGGAAATCCTCGCCCCAGAAATTATTGTCCGCAACGAAAAGCGGATGCTGCAAGAAGCGGTTGATGCGCTGATTGATAATGGACGCCGAGGACGCACGGTGGTGGGTGCGAATAATCGGGCATTAAAGTCATTGTCGGACATTATTGAAGGGAAACAGGGTCGATTCCGCCAAAACCTGCTGGGGAAACGGGTGGATTACTCCGGACGTTCGGTAATTGTCGTCGGTCCGAATCTGAAAATTCACCAGTGCGGTTTACCCCGCGAAATGGCGATTGAACTGTTTCAACCCTTTGTGATCCATCGCCTGATTAGTCAAGGGTTAGTGAATAACATTAAAGCCGCCAAAAAACTGATTCAGCGCGGTGATGCCAGCGTTTGGGACGTGCTAGAAGAAGTGATTGCCGGTCATCCCGTCTTGCTCAACCGAGCGCCAACACTGCACCGCCTAGGGATTCAATCCTTTGAACCAATTTTGGTTGAAGGTCGCGCTATTCAACTTCACCCCTTAGTCTGTCCTGCCTTTAACGCGGACTTTGACGGTGACCAGATGGCGGTTCACGTTCCCTTGTCTTTGGAATCCCAAGCCGAAGCCCGATTGTTAATGTTGGCGTCCAATAATATTCTCTCTCCAGCAACAGGACGTCCGATTGTCGCACCCAGTCAGGACATGGTGTTGGGTTGCTATTACCTTACCGCCGAAAATCCCCATGCCAAAAAAGGAGAGGGTCGCTATTTTGCTTCGTTGGATGATGCCATCCGCGCCTTTGAACACCAGCAAGTTGAGTTACATGCTTACGTCTGGGTGCGTTTCGATGGCAAGATTCAGGCAGGCAAGTCGGAGGATGGGCAGGTGATTTCCTCAGAAACCTCTTCGGATGGGACGGTGACGAAAGTCTATAAAGACCGCCGCGTCCGAGAAACGGCAGATGGAGAACTGATTTCGCAGTACGTTCGCACGACACCAGGTCGGATTATTTACAACAAAGCCATTCAAGATGCCCTGATGATTACCTGAACCAAAACCCAGGACGAATCACCCAGGACGAATCACCAAGGACGAATGACAAATGACGAATGACAAAGGACAAAAAGAATCGATTTTCTACAATCGAGTCGTTGATAAAGGTCAGCTCAAAAAACTGATTTCCTGGGCGTTTACCAAGTATGGCAGCGCCCGTACCGCCCAGATGGCTGACAAGCTGAAGGATTTAGGCTTCCGCTATGCCACCAAAGCGGGAGTTTCAATTAGTGTCGATGACCTACTTGTCCCGCCGAAAAAGCGGGAGATGCTAGAAGCGGCAGAAGCCCAGATTCGCGCCACGGAAGCACGTTACAGTCGGGGGGAAATCACCGAAGTTGAACGATTCCAGAAAGTAATTGATACCTGGAATAGTACGTCGGAAGCCCTGAAAGATGAAGTGGTGGTCAATTTCAAGGCAACTGATCCCTTGAATTCGGTCTATATGATGGCGTTTTCTGGGGCAAGAGGAAACCTGTCTCAGGTGCGCCAATTGGTCGGGATGCGGGGTCTAATGGCTGATCCGCAAGGGGAAATTATTGACCTGCCGATCAAGACCAATTTCCGGGAAGGGTTAACGGTTACCGAATATATTATTTCCAGTTACGGGGCACGGAAAGGACTGGTGGATACCGCCCTGAGAACGGCTGACTCAGGGTATCTGACCCGACGTCTGGTGGATGTGTCTCAGGATGTGATTGTCCGGGAAGTGGACTGTGGGACAACCCGAGGCATCCAGCTAACCGCGATGACAGATGGCGATCGCGTGCTGATTCCCCTACAAGATCGTCTCTTGGGGCGAGTCCTAGCCGCTGATGTGCTGCATCCGAAAACCAAAGAGGTGATCGCCAAACGGAACCAAGCCATCTCCGACGATTTAGCCGACATCATCGGCGAAGCGAAGGTGGAAGAGTTGATGGTTCGCTCTCCCCTAACCTGTGAAGCCTCGCGCTCAGTTTGTCAGCATTGCTACGGCTGGAGTTTGGCACATGGACACATGGTAGACTTGGGCGAAGCCGTGGGTATTATTGCGGCTCAGTCCATTGGTGAACCCGGAACTCAGCTAACCATGCGGACATTCCACACCGGGGGAGTATTCACCGGGGAAGTCGCCCGCCAAGTCTCAGCGGCGTTTGATGGCGTTGTCCGCTTTTCTAGCCGTCTGCGTACCCGAGGTGTGCGTACCCGCCATGGGGAAGAGCGGGAACAGGTGGAAGTCGCCGGTGAACTGATTCTGGAACCCATCAATAAGGGGAAAGCCAAGACGGTTCCCGTCACGCCCGGTTCCATCCTCCTGGTTAGCGATGGGCAAGAGGTGAAAGCGGAACAGCTTTTGGCAGAAGTGGCGTTAGGGAAATCTCGCCTATCTACGGAAAAAGCCGCAAAAGACGTCGCCTCGGATTTGGCGGGAGAAGTCCTGTTTGCCGACTTGATTCCCGAAGAAAAAACCGATCGCCAAGGCAATACGACCCGCATTGCCCAGCGGGGTGGCTTGTTGTGGGTGTTATCAGGCGAGGTGTATAACCTGCCTCCGGGTGCCGAACCCGTGGTCAGAAACGGGGATGCCGTGGAACCGGGTTCTGTGTTAGCAGAAACCAAATTAGTCAGCCAAAACGGTGGTGTAGTGCGCCTGACCCCTGGTAAGCGGGAAATTGACATCATCACCGCGTCAGTACGCCTAGACCAAGCAGCGGTGCGAATGGAAAGCAGTGGGGGTCGCGAACAGTATGTGATTCACACCGCCAATAACCAGCGCTTCTTGCTCAAGGCAACCCCAGGCACAAAAGTGTTAAATAATCAAGTGGTAGCGGAGCTGGTTGATGATCGCTATCGCACCCAGACTGGGGGGATTATTAAGTATGGCGGCGTAGAAGTCGCTAAGCGCGGTAAAGCCAAGCAAGGATACGAAATCACCAAAGGCGGCACCCTGCTGTGGATTCCCGAAGAATGCCACGAGGTTAATAAAGATATCTCGTTGCTGCTAGTGGAAGACGGTCAATATGTGGAAGCCGGGACAGAAGTGGTGAAAGATATCTTCTGCCAATCGGGAGGGATTGTCGAAGTTGTGCAGAAGAATGACATTCTGCGGGAAATTGTGATTAAGCCCGGAGACTTGCATTTGGTGGATGAAGTACCCGACGCCTTTGCCTCTGAAGGTCAGCTGGTACATCCGGGTACAGAACCTGTCCCTGGGTTAAGCGTGGCAGAACTGCGGTATGGGGAAGTCGCCGAGACGCCAGAGGGCATGGCATTACTGCTCAGACCTGTGGTAGAGTTTAACATTCCCGATGAACCCGATGTCCCCTCTCAAGCCTCCATCGACAGTGCCAACGGTTCTACCGAGGGTGGTGAGTCGGATGGCGAGAGTGCGATCGGGATTGAGCTACGGACGATTCAGCGGCTACCCTACAAAGATGGAGAGCGGATTAAGTCCGTTGAAGGACTAGAGTTGCTGCGAACTCAACTCGTTTTGGACATGACTCAGGAGTCCGACGGCGATCATTCCGCTTCTCAGCTTTCAGCGGATATTGAATTAGTCACAGCCGAAGAGTCGGATGATCCAGAGGACATGCGGTTGCAGTTGGTGATCCTGGAATCGTTGGTGATCCGGCGCGATACCTCCGCTGATCCCTTAGGGGGAAGTACCCAAACTCGGCTGTTGGTTAACGATGGGGATAAAATTGCGCCCAAAGACGTCGTCGCCCGCACCGAAATTCAGTGTAAAGAATCCGGTGAAGTCCGAGGGATTCGCGAAGGCGTGGAAGCCATTCGCCGGGTACTGGTGGTTCGGGATGCGGATCGGATTACCGTTCCCATTAGTGGCACACCTCAGGTGAAGGTGGGAGATTTAGTCGTGGAGACTGATTTTCTCGCCGCCAATGTGCAAGCCTCTGAATCCGGACAAGTTGTCCAAGTTAACGAAGACTCAGTAACGTTGCGACTCGCACGTCCTTATCGAGTTTCTCCGGGTGCGGTGCTGCAAATTGATAATGGAGACTTGGTGCAACGGGGTGACAACCTGGTGCTGCTAGTGTTTGAGCGGGCAAAGACAGGGGATATTATTCAAGGGCTACCCCGGATTGAAGAACTCCTAGAAGCCCGTAAACCCAAAGAAGCCTGTGTATTAGCCCGGCGTCCCGGTGAGACGCAGGTGGTGTATGAGGAAGATGAAACCGTTGATATCAAGGTGATTGAACCGGAAGGGGTGATTACAGATTATCCGGTGAGTCCGGGACAAAACGCGATGGTTTCTGATGCTCAGTTTGTTAAGGTCGGTCAACCGTTAACAGATGGACCGGCAAATCCCCACGAGATTCTGGAGATTTTCTTTAATTTCACCGTGGAAGAAAAGGGAATCTATGAAGGTGCTTTAGCAGGACTACAAGCCGCACAAGCCTTTCTGGTTAATGAAGTCCAGTCGGTGTATCAATCCCAGGGAATCGATATCTCGGACAAGCATATCGAAGTGATTGTTCGTCAGATGACCTCGAAAGTTCGGGTTGATGATGGGGGTGATACCACAATGCTACCTGGAGAATTGGTGGAGTTACGGCAAATTGAGACCGTGAATGAAGCCATGGCAATTACTGGGGGCGCACCGGCTCAATATACGCCAGTATTGTTGGGGATTACTAAAGCTTCACTGAATACGGATAGCTTCATCTCCGCCGCTAGCTTCCAGGAAACTACTCGCGTCCTCACTGAAGCGGCTATTGAAGGGAAATCCGATTGGTTGCGGGGTTTGAAGGAGAACGTGATTATTGGTCGCCTGATTCCCGCCGGAACCGGGTATAACGCTTATGAAGATCCAACCAGTGGTGTCGATGCTGATTCCGCCAATGGCGGTGCTGAGTATGATTTTGGCGATCTGAATGAGAGTAGTGAATTCGACCAAGATGATTCCTTAGAAGTGCTAGACGATCGCACGGCTCGCGCGTACAGTATGGAAGAAGAGGATACCAGCGATTTTGAGTCGTTGATGGATGGGGATGAGGACTCTGACGAGTTGGCGGAGGAATATCTGGAGGATGAGGAGGATGAGGATTAATACACGCTAGCTGGAGTGTTGAGCTATCTGGCTTTTAGCCCATTTCTTCTCGTCACAGATAGGGTCAAAGATAGAGGTTTGTCTCTGGGGGACCAGCCCCCCAGACCCCCCGATGGGGGACGAGTGCCTCCCCCATACCCCCTGCACAACGCTTCGCTTGAATATATCTCATGGCTGTGGTTTTCATCTGTCAATAAGGCTTCATCTTTGGAGATATTAATGTCGCTCAAAGCCTCATTGTCAAGGGTTTCAGACAGCTTGTCACCCCTTCAGTTGTGAGGCGGATGGCTGAAGCCTAACAGGGTTGTCGAGACGTTACATGCAACGTCTCTACCTAGCCCTAAAATTAGGGGTGTAAGCTTTCAATAGGATTCGTGACTATCTTGGCAAATATTCCTTTGCGTCGCTGGTGTCTGAGTCTACTGACCTGTATCATTGCGATCGCACTATCCGCCTGTAACCCTGCAACCTTTACTTCGGAAGCCGCCCAGGGTTCACAACTTGTCACCAGTATTCTCAGTGATCCCAAAACCTTTAACTACGCCCTCTCTCAGGAGTCGCCGAATATTTTTGGGTATACCTACGAGGGACTGGTAACTGAAAATGGTGTCACCGGAGAAATTGAACCCTCTCTGGCTGAGTCTTGGGATATCTCCGATAACCAACAGCGGATTGTTTTTACCCTGCGAGAGGGATTAAAGTGGTCTGATGGAGAACCTTTAACGGTTGATGATGTCGTCTTTACCTATAACGATATCTATCTCAACGAAGACATTCCTACCGATACTCGCGACATTCTCAGAATTGGCGAAACACGCGGCTTTCCCAGCGTGCGGAAACTTGATCAAAGACGAGTTGAATTTAGCACACCCGAACCCTTTGCGCCCTTTCTTCGCACCACAGGACTGGCAATTTTACCCGCCCACGCCCTTAAGGATACGGTAACTGAGAAAGACCAAGAAGGAAGACCCAAGTTTATGACCACTTGGGGGGTGGATACTGACCCGGATAAAATTATTGTCAACGGACCCTATCAACTGGATCGCTACAATACCAATCAACGCTTAGTCTTTCGCCGCAATCCCCATTACTGGCGCAAGGGACCTCAAGGTCAACCCCAACCTTATATTAATCGCCTTTTCTGGGAAGTTGTTGAATCCACCGATACTGCCTTTTTGCAATTTCGTTCTGGTGGGTTAGATGCGATTAGTGTCTCACCGGATTTCTATTCCCTCCTTAAGCGGGAAGAGGAACGCAGTAACTTTAATATTTACGTTGGCGGTCCCACCCTAAGTTCTAGTTTTATTTCCTTCAATCTGAACAAAGGAAGTCGAGATGGCGAACCCTTAATTGAACCGATGAAATCTCGTTGGTTCAATACCTTGGAATTTAGACAAGCAGTGGCTTATGCGATTGACCGAAGAACGATGATTGATAACTCGTTTCGGGGATTGGGTGAACCGCAGTATTCCAATCTTCCGGTACAAAGTCCTTATTATTTGTCTCCAGAAGAGGGACTGCCAATTTACGAATATAATCGGGACAAAGCCAAGGAATTACTGTTAAGCGCAGGTTTCCAGTATAACGATGAAGGACAACTCCTCGACGATCAAGGGAATCGAGTGCGTTTTACCTTAATTACCAATGCGGGGAATAAACTGCGCGAAGCCATGGGAGCGCAAATTAAACGAGATTTGGCGAAAATTGGTATGCAAGTGGATTTTAATCCGATTGCGTTTAGTACTTTAGTGGAAAAACTCAGTAATAGCTTGGATTGGGAATGTCATCTCCTGGGTTTTTCCGGTGGCGGATTAGAACCGAATAATAGTGCTAATGTCTGGTCTACGGAAGGTGGATTGCACAGTTTTAATCAAAAACCAACGGTTGGTCAACCGGAGATTCAAGGGTGGGAAGTTGCGCCTTGGGAGAAAGAGATTAATGATCTCTATGTTAAAGGGTCTCAAGAGTTAGATGAACAGAAGCGCAAAGCCATTTATGGTGAAGCCCAACGCCTGATTAAAGAACACTTACCTTTTATTTATTTGGTGAATCCGCTATCGATGACGGCTGTGCGCGATCGCGTGGAGGGGATTGAGTATTCGGCTTTAGGGGGTGCGTTCTGGAATATCCACGAGTTGAGAATTTCTGAGGAGTAGGGGTAAGGGAGAAGGTTCAGAGTGATGTTTTTTTAACGCAGAGGGGCGCAGCGGTTTACGCAGAGGGCGCAGAGGGGGTTAAGGGATGGGGAGAACAAGTTTAGAAATTTTGGAAATAAGTAGTCGGGTAAAAGGAAACGGCACTGTATTAACTTTTGTAAATAACCCTCAAACCTTTACTGTTCCCTGTTCCCTAATCTCAACAGTTAACTTTAATTGTGTCCATCTACTTATGATTGATCGAATTCGCCGTTGGTTTTTATTGTTTCTCCTTTCTATGTTTACGGTTAAGTAGGTTGGTGGAAATAAACTCAACCATATTAAGTTATGTTAACAAGCCTCAAACCCTTACAAATGACGAATGACGAATGACGAATGACGATCCCCACCGTTAACTTTAATTGTCCCCACCTACTTACCAGTCTCAGTAGTTGTAATCCCAGTCAGTTTAAAAGTAAGGCGGCTCAAGTTTCACAACTGGTTTTTGTGTCTCCTTCTGATCCGGATACGTTTAATTCGGCGATTAGTGAATCGTTTTTTAGTCGGATTGTTTTTGGCTTGATTTATGATGGATTGATTAATGAAAATGGGATCACCTCTGAATTAGAACCGGGATTGGCGAAATCTTGGGATATCTCGGAGGATAAACGCCGAATTACGTTTACGCTACGCCCTGGATTAAAATGGTCGGATGGAGAACCGTTCACGGCTGATGATATTGTCTTTACTTATAATCAGATTTATCTGAATGAAAAGATTTCTACGGGGGTCAGAGATATTCTACGAATTGGGACTTCAGGCGCATTTCCTTCGGTGAGAAAACTTGATGAACGGCGAGTTGAGTTTACGGTTCCTGAACCCTTTGCCCCATTTTTACGTTATGCTGGCGGTATTACTATTTTACCCAAGCATATTCTCCAAGAGTCGATCAACACTACCGATGCGAATGGTAACCTGAATTTCCTGTCCACTTGGGGAACCGACACTGAGCCTCAACAAATCATTGGCAATGGTCCCTATCAGATGGTCAGTTATACCCCGGCTCAACGAATAATTTTTCAGCGTAATCCTTACTATTGGCGTCAGGATAGTCAAGGAACGTCTCAACCTTATATCGAGCGAATTGTTGTCCAAATTATTGAAAATACCGATAACCAGTTTATTCGATTTCGTTCGGGAGAACTGGATAGTCTGGACGTTGCGCCGGAAATGTTTGGCTTACTCAAGCAGGAAGAAAACCGGGGAAACTATACGATTTATAATGGTGGTGCTTCCTCAGATACCCGATTTTTTGGCTTCAATCTCAACAAAGCCAAGAATGAAAAAGGAGAACCCTTTGTTGATCCGATAAAATCTCGTTGGTTTAATACGTTAGCCTTTCGCCAAGCTGTGGCTTATGGGATTAACCGCGACGCGATGAAAACCAATATTTTTCGAGGATTGGGTGAATTACAGCATTCGCCTATTGCTGTGCAAAGTCCTTATTATTTGTCTCCACAGGAGGGCTTAAAGGTTTATGCGTATAACCCGCAAAAGGCGAAGCAATTACTCCTCAATGCGGGATTTAAATATAATGACCAAGGGAAACTCTTAGACTGGGAGGATAACCCGGTGCAATTCACACTGTTGGTGAAAGCCGAAGAAAAGTCTCGTATCGACGCGGCGGTTCAGATTCAAAAGGATTTGAGTAATCTAGGGATTCAAGCTGATTTACAGGTAATTAACTTTAATGTGATTGTGCAGAAGTTGATGAGTCGAGACTGGGAAGCGTATGTTGGTGGATTTGGTGGAGGTGGTGTGGAACCTCACAATAGCTTTAATATTTGGTATTCCCAAGGCTCATTACATCAATTCAACCAGGGGCAAATGCCAGGAGAACCGCCGATTCAAGGCTGGAAAGTCTCAGATTGGGAACTGGAAATTGATCGTTTATTTGAGGAAGGGGTGAAGGAGTTAGATGAGCGGAAGCGCCAAGAAATTTATGGTCAATTTCAACAAATTGTCCAGGAACAAGTTCCGTTTTTTTATTTAGTGAATTCCCTTTCGTTGCAAGCAGTACGCGATCGGATTACTCCAATCAAGTTTTCGGCATTAAATGGGGCATTTTGGAATCTGTATGAACTTCAGGTAAAAGGAAATTAATGATACATTTTAATTTACCCCCAAAACTAAATAACGGAATGCCTACAAGCGAGGGACATAAATGCATTTTTTGAACCCCTCTCACTCTGTACATTTGTGCAAGCAACTCCTGAAACAAATATGACCGCGATCGCTCTTTTTTACCAATCTAGTAGGATCACGGTTTACTTGAAGGAAATATATACACCTAGAGCCTCAATGGGTAAACCACCTTTGTAGGTTGGGTTGAGGAACGAAACCCAACGAGAGCCAACTAACTGGGCCATTTTGTGCAAACTTGACATGCTCCCACAGCGATCGCACTCTCTCCCTTCAACCCAAAGAGCGATAGCGAAGCGCTGCTGCGTTAGCGGAGCGGCTTGAAAGAGCTAGCGCAGATCGCACTATTTTTCTGGTATACTTTTAGAGTGGAAAAATGTGTGCGCCTGTAAGTAGAAATTTAGTTCTGTTGAATGATGGTAACGGATACAGGCTATAGAGACAAAAAGGGATGCATGTAATCAGCAAAGCAAAGTTGCGGGAATTCTGGGTTGAACACGAAGATTGCTGAAGACGCTCTCAATGACTGGTATAACTTTGCGTCTAAAGCAAAGTGGTCTAATTTGTTAGATGTTCAGAAAAAGTATCCCAAGGCAGAAGGCGACAATGGAGTCTCTAATGCACGAGTTGGATGTGCAGCCTGCTACTTTAGTGGAGATTTTTGGTTCTCTTGAGCTTGTCAGGGAGATTATTAATGGTGAAAGGGGGGTGAGCAAAGCTCAAGCCAAATCTCTAGCCAAGTTTTTTAATGATTTGAATCCTGGACTTTCCCTGACTTCTAAAGACTTTGGGAAATAAGTCAATGTTACTAGGAACGAAACCCATTTTACAAGTTATGCGATCGCACTTTCTTCCCTCAACCCAAAGAGCGATCGCGCTTTTTTCTGGTATACTTTCATCTTATGAAAATGTGTCCGCCTGTAGATGGGGTTTCGGTTCTGTTGAATGATGGCAAATCCATTGCCAATAGCATGACGTGACTCTGGTACTGAGTGCGTTCTACCAAAGTATGGGCTATTGCCCGGATTTCTCACCACGATTCCCCAAAGGCTTATAAAGCCTGGATCGACGGTAAAATAAGGCATTCAACACTCTGTCGAAATTCTTGGTTCATCAAAAATGCCCAGAACCTAGTCTAGGTAAAGGTTTTGGAGAGTGCGATCGCAAAACTTGTGAGAAATCCGGGTATTGGCGTGCAACTCCTTCTACAGATTACAGGTGAGCATATTCAGTAAATTGCCGTTTAAAGGGAGACTTATATCCTAAAACTATATCCTGTCGTGGAATTCCAGCTTCAACCAATTCCTTGGCTACTCCTATTTCAGTTCCATCACTCTGAATCCAAATTTTGCTATCTTTGATATCAATATGAATTAGGCTCTCATATTCCCGTCGTTGGTCATACCAACCTACTACCATCATTAGGTAATGATTACGCTCATTATCAAAAATGAGTTGGACTTCTGTCTGATCATCTTTAAGATTGATAGCGTGCGCTTTGATGATTTGTTGGACTATCTCTTTTATATTTAAGCTTTCCATGCTGCAATTCTCTGTTTATTGGGGTCAAAAATTAGTAGTTTTAGTTGATATTCTTCGATAGCGTCCTGAATGAATTGGCGATGGAATAAGGTATTATAAGTATCTGTAGGAATGGCTAGGTATAAAACAAAATTGGGTAATTTTTGCTTTAATGCCAAGCGATAGTTCAGGAATTGACCAAGGGCTAAGTGAAATTCAGTTAGTTCCGATTCTCGCAAAAAACTTTTGATTTCAACGGCTATGTTTTGACCATTTTTCTGGGCAGCAATTAATCGTTCTGCAGCTAAGTCTATATACATTTCTGTTCCGCCAACTTTCAGGTGTAAAGGATCATCGGTGATTACCCAGCCATCTTTTTCTAGGGCTAATCGAACGGTGTTGTGAAAAATATCCTTGGCTGGCATAGACAGATGGATAATTTGACATGACGCAAGCGTCTTTAAGGGTTATTGTAACTGGAAATTCATCAAAAGTGCGATCGCACTCTCTTCCCTCAACCCAACCCAAAGGCGATCGCACTCTCTTCCCTTCAACCGTAACCTTAACGCGATCGCACTTCCTCCCTTCAACCTAATCCAAACGCGATCACACTCTATGCCCAAATCTGATCACGCCCGCGATCTCGCTGACTCTTTCAGAGTCGCTTGTCTAACGCAGCAGCGCTGTGCGCTAAGAGCGCCCCACTCCGCTAACGCCATCGCTCTCTCTACCTTCAATCCTAAGACAGGCGATCGCCTCCTATATCTCGTTAAAATTGAAGGGGTATGTACTTCAACACTATAGATGCCGACTAAGGATATTTACCATAATGCTGTGAGATTTGCATTGGTCAAGGATGGGTGGGAGATTTTAACGGAAGATTATTCTTTGGAGTATGGTGGCGATCGCTTATACGTGGATATTGCAGCCGAAAAACCAATAGTAGCCGAAAAACAGGGTCAAAAAATTCTTGTTGAAGTCAAAAGTTTTTTAGGTCGCTCATTTATTAAAGACTTAGAGCAAGCTGTGGGTCAGTATGTTGTTTATCGAGATATTTTGCTAGAAACAGCATTAGATTTTGAACTGTATTTGGCGATTACACAAGGAACCTATAAAAGTTATTTTCAACGCCAGTTAACCCAGATGATTATCAATCGTAATCAAGTGAAGTTGTTAATTGTTGATGCCGAGAGTGAGGTAATTGTGCAATGGATAGATTAAAGCATTATCGTCAAATCATCCAAGATGTTTTAACAGACTATCATCAACTCAATCAAAAATCGGGTTCGACAACTGAAAGTGCTTTAGCTTTTGATGAGATACATGATCATTACCTTTTGCTGTTGATGGGTTGGCACAAAGATGAGCGGATTAAGAGTGTGATGATTCATATACGTTTGAAAGATGACAAAATTTGGATTGAGGAAGATTGGACAGAGGATGGAGTGGCGACAGATTTGTTGATCAAAGGGATTGCACGAGAGGAGATTGTTTTAGCGTTTCATCCACCTCATGTTAGACAATATACTGAATTTGCGTTAGCGTAGCTTACTGAAGGTATCACGTAAGCGCTGACGTGCGATCGCATGATCGCACTTTCTCCCTTCAACCCAAAGAGCGATCGCACTTTTTCCCTTCAACCTCACCCAAAGGCGATCGCACTCTCTCCCTTCAACCTAACCCAAACGCGATCGCACTTCCTCCCCTCAACCTAACCCAAACGCGATTGCCTTCGGCACAAGCGAAGCTTATCGCACTTCCTCCCCTCAACCTAATCCAAAGGCGATCGCACTCTCTCCCCTCAACCGAATCACCACGCGATCGCCTTTGGCACAAGTTTACAGAGGAAGATAGTGGACTCGGTTGCTACAATCTCCAGGTTCGCAGGCTTTAGCAATCAGTTCTAAATCTCGCACACAGTCTCCAATAGAAACGTTCCGCTGATGAGCATAAATAACGCCTGCAAAATTTATCCCCTCTACCTGACGCCGATGAGCTTCTGAAAGAAAGTCATCGTCTTGAGAGAAAATAACCCGCCCAAGTTCTGCGGCGCGGTCAAGTAAAATCGGATCAGGGACTCCTGTGTGCTTGTCTTCTTGAGTAGTCAAAACATCTACGCCTCGTTGACGTAACCCAACTGTAATGGGTTTGGGGACTTGTTCATCCATATAAAGAGCAATACTCACTACAATAGCCCCTTTGCTCGCAATTTTTGGGCAATGGGAGATTCTCCTGCTTCCTGTCGGAGTTGTTCGGCAAATTGATAACGTCGCTCGATATCGGCGTCAAGTTCCTGTTTATGATCCCAGTAATAGGCTAAGGCTGAATAGATTTTACTCAGGGAGACATGGGGATAGTTGGTATGTAGTTCTTCGGGAGTCCAGTGGTAAGCTTTAGCTGATGTGATCAGTTCCACAACTTTCATCGTGGTTCCGGCGATGATGGGAATATTGCGCTCATCAAGTTGAATGTATTTGTACTCGGTGGTGGTGAGTGCCATGGTTTTGTGCGCGGAGTGCGGTGATAATTGAGTCTTTTCTTATTTTATTTAAGAGTCAAAGGCATTACGATCGCACTCTATTCCCTCAACCTAACCCAAAGGCGATCGCACTCTCTCCCCCTCAACCTAACCTTAACGCGATCGCACTCTTTCCCTTCAACCCAACCCAAACGCGATCGCATCCCTTCTATTCAATCCAATCACGCCCGCGAATTCTCTCGTAGCCGTTAACGGTAAAATATGTCATGGTTCGTGGAGTCCGCAGCGAAGCGGAGGACCGAAACGACGCCTCTGTCCAAATCCGCGGCAAGGTGTACCAATACCGTCAAAGAACACAACTAGGTTTTATTGTAAGCTGATTGGCAAGTGTACGCCCGGTTGGGGATGTTATGATTTTTTTCCAAGGGCGATCGCGCCATTTTTTTGGTAGGGTTTTATCATAAGGAAATATATACACCTAGAGCCTCAATGGGTAAACATTGA